>JBBQGR010000391.1:0-2880 GCA_038323185.1 Phycisphaerales bacterium
CCGGTGACGAGGATCATGCCGTGGGGACGACGCACGAGCTGGGCATAGTCGCGGGCCACGACGTCGGGCATGCCCAGGCCCTCGATGGGACCGAGCTGCGTGCCGGCGCGGAGGAGTCGCATGACGACGTTCTCGCCGTGGATGGTGGGAACGACCGAGAGGCGAACGTCGACGGCTTGGTCGCGGTAGGTGAACCGGAACTTGCCGTCCTGGGGCTTGCGCGTCTGGGTGAGGTCCAGGCGCGCGAGGACTTTGAGGCGCTGGACGAGCCCCTCGTGCACGGCGCGCTGTGGGCCTTGAACGACCAGGAGTGAGCCATCGACGCGGTAGCGGATGAGCAGGTCGTTCTCGTCGGGGTTGATGTGGACGTCGCTGGCGCTGGCTTCGATGGCGCCGTGGATGATCTGGTTCACGGCGGCGACGATGGGCTCCTGGCCCGTGACCATGCCGGCTTCGGCGTGAGAGGCTGGGCCATCAGAGGAGCCAGCGTCGGCGCCGGCGAGGCTGTAGGCGCGAGCGATGAGGGCGCGGAGCTGCTCGGCATCGGCGATGACGGGATCGACGTCGCACTTGAGGAGCTGGCGAAGCTGATCGATGGCCTGGAGGTTGAGCGGATCGAGCATCGCGACGGTCGCGACATCACCGAGCATGAAGAGTGGGAAGGCGACGAGGCGCTCGGCGACAGCGCGCGGGATGAGGCGCGAGTTGCGGATGTCGATCTCGAACTGGCCGATGTCGAAGAAGGGATACTCGCAGATCTTTGCGCGAGCGATGGCGAGGCGACGTGAGGTGACGATGCCGAGGGCGACCATGGCGTCAAGGACGTCGCCGCCGCTGCCGACGGCGCGCTCGGTGGCGCGGCGGACGTCGGGCTCTTTGATGAGCCCGTCGGCCAGGAGTGTGCGGATGATGAAGTGGCGTGAGTCGAGCATGGGTATTCCTGGGGCACTAGGCAGCGCCAGGGTTCTCAAAGAGCATGAGGAGTCGCTCGAGCCCGGTGCGGGCCTCCGCATCTGGGAGCTCCACCGCGGCACCGATGAGGTACGCCGGGCGACGGTCGGTCATGCAGACTCGCTGGATGCGGCAATTGAAGGTGGCGAGGGGCGGCGCTTCGGGGACGTTCCCAAAGACCTGGAGTGTCAGGAGGGTTCGACGGGGGAGAAAGAGCATTGAGATGAAGCCGACGCCGCCGGAAGATAGATCGACGATGTCGACCTCGCACCAGCCGTCTTTGGCACCTGAGGCGCGAGCGAACTTTACAATGCCCGCGGACTCGGGCGCGATGCGGACGAGGCCGCGCAGGCAGACGTCGTGCCGCGCCGACTGTCGGATGATGATCTGATCTTGGCTCGCCATGAGATCCTTGGTGTGCGTGCAGAGGAGGATGGATTGCACGAACGGACCGTGCGGTCACTTGGGAGGAGACGAGACGGGCGCGGAGGCGCGTGACGGTCGGACACCTCGGGTATCGGTACTAGGGACTGAGCAATACACCCCAGCCGCGGGAACGGTCTCTAATTAGGGAGTTTGTATATATAAGCGGTGCGGGACGAGACAGGTTTTCAGTGGCCGATCCTGAGAAGATCTCGTCACTGCAACGGAGACTCGCGCGTCCGGGCAATTTGTTTGGATTTTGATTGGATTTACAAGATGATTGCGGCGGATCGCGGCCTGTAGCCTTTCGCGGAGCGATCAGGTTTCAGCACGCCCGAGTTACGACGCGATGTTGATGAGTGTCGGCTGGTATTGGCGCGGCGGGCTGGGGTTGGAGAGTGTGGGTCAGCCGCCCTATGCTTCTTCCCCTCGTCCACGCCCGGATGTGGGGAGCTTTCGGCGTTGTGCCGGGTGCTGGTTTCTTCCGGCGGCACCGCCGCCACACACAGAAGCGCCCTTTCGCGGGGCCGAGAAGGTTCGGAGCGATCCGAATCTTTGATGGGCGTCGATCTCGCGGGTGTCGCTGACAGAGGATTCGTCCCATGGCCAACACGCTTGTTCAGGACCTTGTCGAGTCGGGCATTCACTTCGGCCAGCGCGCCAGCGGCTGGAACCCCAAGATGGGTCCGTACATCTACGGCAAGCGCAACGGCATTCACATCATCGATATCAAGGAGACCATCAAGGGTCTTCTGCTCGCGAAGCGCTTCATCACCAAGACGGTGCTTGAGGGCAAGGACGTCTGCTTCGTCGGCACCAAGCGCCAGGCCAAGAACGTGCTCGAATCTCGCGTTCCCGCGGTGAAGATGCACTATGTGACCGAGCGCTGGCTGGGCGGCACGCTGACCAACTTCCGGACGATCCGTTCGCGTCTGCGTCGCCTTGAGGAGCTGGAGGCCATCGAGAACTCCAACAACTTTGCGAGCTACTCGAAGAAGATGGAGAGCCAGCTCAAGCGCGAGAAGAAGAAGATTCAGCGCAACCTCGAGGGTGTGCGCAAGATGGAGAAGCTCCCCGGAGTGATGGTCGTCATCGACACCAAGAGCGAGGTCACGGCGCTGAAGGAGGCTCGCAAGCTCGGGATCCCGACGATCTGCCTGATCGATACCGACGGCGATCCTGAGATGGCGGACATCGCTATCCCGGGCAACGACGACTCGATGCGCTCGATCGACGTGGTCGTCCGCGAGCTGTGCCTGGCGATTGCCGAGGGCTTTCAGCAGCGCGAGGCCAAGCAGATGGAGTTGCAGGCCGCCAACGCGGCGAACGCACAGAACAACCAGGGTGGCAACACCATGGCGGGCGAGCCCGGTGCTGGTGGCGCTCGACGCAGCCGCCGTTCGCAGTTCCGCTCGGATGAGTCCGCGGGCGGACCCGAGGGCGGCGCGGGCGGGGCGATTGCCGAGCCTGCGGCCAAGGCCTGAGCGTGATCGGGCTTGGTTCAGG
>JBBQGR010000392.1:0-2873 GCA_038323185.1 Phycisphaerales bacterium
CGCCGATACACAACGAACACGGGGCTCCTGGGCGACTGGCAACTTTCTCCCTTTGACAATGCTCCGCCAATAGACGAGCATGGCCAGGCCACCCTTACTTCGTACGACTGGCGCATGCGGCCCGTGCGTGAGGATGTGTACTCCGTTGGCGACCTTGCGACGAGCAACCCACTCCTGACGACCTTTACCTATCTAAATCACGCCGGTCAGGCGCGGCTCGTCGCGACATTTGGCGTCGGGAGCGCGACCTTGCCGCTCCCTGCCTCTCTCGATCCTTCGGATTTCGCGCCCGGCGCAGGAGAACCTGCACCCCAAGCGTTCTTTGGTTCGAGCTCGCTTCGTCCGCTGGCGCTGGTCGAGACGATCTATGCGCCCGATGGCAGCGTCGAGGAGACTCGCACGTACGACGTCGGCTGGAATGGCAGCGGCTCGATTCCCTACACCGCCGTGCGAGAGTACAGCGGCTTTGGCGGTTCAACCGTCTTCAAGCACGGTCCCGGTGAAGAGGCCGAAGTCTCAACGGTGGACTCGCTTGGCCGCGTGACTTCGACCGCCTCGATTGCGCCACGGGCTGTCAGCGGTTCTGGCGAGTTCACGTACCAGCTCTCAAGGACCGACTACACCCACGACATCGACGGCAACGTCATCCGCACCGACCAGTGGGAGCGCATTGTTGACTCCTTTGGCAGTGGCGGCACCGGCGACGTGCTCTCACTCGCGAATGCTGTTCGATCCACCACACTGAACTGGTACGACGCGCAGCGGCGTCTTGGCGCGAGCGCGGACTTTGGCGCGGGCCTGGGTTCGAACGGGGCCTTCACCACGGACACCAGCAGCGCAGGCCCGACGATTCCAGTTCCCTCAGTGAGCAATCGTCCCTCGCTGAACGCCGCGACTGGAGCGGTGATCAGGGACGGGGCGGTTCCGAACGAAGTCCCGATTTCGATCAACCACTACAACATCAAGGGTGAACTCGCCTTCGTGGTCTCGCAGCGCAGCGGCGCGGCCGCGCAGAGTCCGGTCTACTTCATCACCGGATACACGTACACAGGTACCGGCAAGACCGCGCGGATCCTCGAGAATCCGTTCTCGCTAGCTGCGGAGCAACGGTCCACTGTTCATCACTACCAGTTTGGTCGACTGTCTGGGATCACGGCGGAGGGGCCGACCACTGGCACCAATCAGCAGTCCACGATCGCCAGTGGAGCCACGGTGGTCAACGCTTGGGGTGCGCTCGTTGTTGATACCGGCATCGACGGATCGACCATGACGCCGATCTCGCGCAGCGCTTCGCTCGCGTCTTCGTTCAGCCTGCCCGGCAACGCCACCGGGGCCAGTTTCTCGTACGACTTCCGTGAGCGGCTGGTTGAACGCACCGACAGCCGCGGCGTCACGATGCGGTATCGCTACGACGATCTTGATCGCCTCCGCTCCATCACGGTTGGGCACTATCTCGGGAGCGTCTTCGAGCCTGGTTATTCCGAAGCATGGCGCATTCCGACCCTGAAGGACCCGGTTGATATGGTGGCGTACGTCCAGTACGACTATGACGCCAACCATCGGCTCACCGACGCCAAGGCCTACGACGCCGCACCCGATGGCAATCTGATCGCCCACACTCGGTTCAACTACGATGCCCGCGGCAATCTGATCGATGATGTTCAGGGCATCGGCGCGGTCGCTGGAAGCTTCACGCCACGCACCTCGTATTCGTGGGACATCTCGTTCGCCACCGCGGATCGTGTCGGCCGCACCCGCCTCGCGAGCATCGCGTACCCGCATCAGACCAGCATCCCGGTCGTGCCGCCTCGCCGCACCGTGACCCTCGGCTACGGCGGCCCGGGGCAGGCTGCCGATGTTCTCTCCCGCATCACGTCAATTGCGAGCACGCCGGTCGTCGCGCCCAACCCAACCAGCATCGCCACTTTCACGCACACGGGCGGCTTCCGCCGCGCCCGCACCGAACTCGCGGGCGGCGCGATCGTTGCGGACATGGGCCTTGATATCAGCACGACCGATGGCAACGGCGTTGGCATCCGTGGCCTTGATCGCTTTGGACGCTTGACCGATCTGCACTATCGGTCCGGGTCCGGCGGGCAGACCACGCTAACGCGCCTGGAGACCACGCTGGATCTTGCGGGTTCGCGCCTCTCGACCCGCCGCACGCCGCATCCGATCACGCCTGGGACGCACGCTCGCATGCAGCATGACGCCGCGTACGACCCGTTCCAGCGGATGACGGACTCGACGTTCAACAACTTTACCGCAGGCGGCACGAGCTCGCTCTTCCGCGGCGAAGCCTGGACGCTGGATGTCTTTGGGAATTGGCTCAATGTCGCATCCTCGTTGCCGGGTGCGATCCCGATCGAGACGGTGTCGGTGATTGGACCGCGCAATCAGTACAACCAGCGCGATCGTGAGCAGGGCGACCTGCTTCTCGACACGATGGTGCCGGTGTACGACCGCGCGGGCAATCTCGCGTTCGACGGAACGTACTGCTACCAGTATGACGCGTGGAATCGGGTCGTCCAAGTGAATCGCGCGACGCGGACGCCTGATCCGTCGCCGACGCCCGTAGAGGACCCGCTCCAGTTCATCGTGCCGGGTGCATTGGTGAAGCACTTCACCCACGACGCGCTCGGCCGCCTGATCCGTGTGCAGTCGCCTTTCCCCGAGCCAACGGGGGGGGAGGCTGGCCTCGTTCGCGTCGAGCGGCTCTACTACGACGGCGTGCGCCGGGTGCAGGAGGTGGTTGTTGATCCTGCGGTCTCGCTGGAGATGGCGCTCGCGGGCGAGGGTGGGGCGGCGCTCCAGGGCGAGGCGCAGAACATCGTTGCGAACGCGGCAGAAGACCTCGACGGCGCGGCGACGCC
>JBBQGR010000393.1:0-2868 GCA_038323185.1 Phycisphaerales bacterium
GTCGCCGGCCGGTGCCTGACAACGGCCGGCGTTTTTATTGGTAGAGCGAAGAGACGGTTGTGAACGCCATCAATTCAGTGCCGATGTATCAAGTGGGCCCAGCTGGATTCGAACCAGCGACCTGACAGATTATGAGTCCGCTGCTCTACCGCTGAGCTATGGGCCCGGTGTGGCGGCGTGGGCCGCGGGTCGATCCTATCGCGTTTCGGGGGTGAGAGCGGTCCTAGCGTTTGGGATGAAGACTTCGGATGCGAATTGGGCTTTGGGATCGGGCGTTGCGGTTGTGGTTGGCCTGATGGGCGCCGGGCTTGGGTCGTGTGGTGAGCAGTCGCCGCCGCCATTGCCCGCGGCGAAGCCCTCGGTGGGTGGGTCGGATGGAGAATCGCCAGCGGCTGCTGCGGCGACTGTGCCTGCTGCAGTACCTGCTTCAGTGCCTGCTCCGTCACCGGCATCGGCTGTTACGCCTGGCGTGACTGGTGGAACGGGAGATGCGCTGGTGGCTTCGGCGGGTGAGTTGGTTGCTGCCGGGCCGATTCGTGTGAAGGTGCCATCGGGCTGGATTGCTGAGAAGCCTTCGAGCGCGATGCGGCTGCTTGAGATGCGGGTGCCTGCGGACGCGGCGAAGCTGGAGCCCGCGCCGGGTGACTGCCTTGTGGCGTTCTTCTCGTTTGGTGGTGATGTTGCGGGCAACCTTGAGCGGTGGCGCGGCATGGTGTTGGATGCGGAGGGGAAGCCGAGCGCGACGGAGGCGGTGGTGAGCGAGTCGGGCGGGCTGAAGGTCCACACGATCGAGATGGTGGGGACGTACATGGACGGGATGCCGGGCGGGCCGCGGACGCCGCGAGAGGCTTGGATGTTTCGCGGCGCGGTGATCGAGACGCCCGAGCGCCTGACGGTTATCCGGATGACGGGCCCGGAGGCGGCGATGAAGGCGGCGGCGGAGGGTTGGGGGACGCTAGTGGGGTCGGTGGAGAGGTGAGGGGGGGAGGCGGGGAGGGATGAAGTGAAGCAGCGATGAAGCGATGAAGCGAAGCAGCGATGAAGCGAGGCTGCGATAAAGCTAGGCAGCTAGGCTGCGATGATGGGCGCCGGTGGTGAAGAGGTGCGTTGGTGGGTTGATGGAGTGCGGCCAGCGGTTTAGTCCGCGAACTCGAGGGTGACTTTGCCTGTGGTTGTGGTCATGTTGATGGGTTGGGCGCCGTTGTTGATGGTGCCGCGCCAGAAGCGGGGGCCGGAGGTGACGTTGGCGGCGGCGACGGCCGCGTTGCGGCCGAGGAGTCCGACGGTGCCTGTGGTGGATTCGAGTGTGACCTGTCCTGCGGAGGCGGCGGGTGCGACGACGCGGACGTTGCCGCGGGTGGTGTTGATGTTGAGGTCGGTGGTGAGGGGGACGGCGAGGCGAACGAAGACGCCCCCGCCGAGAGAGCGGAGGGGCTCGCCGCTCTGGATGTTGATTGGGCCTTCGACGTTGGTGAGTGAGATGTCGCCCTCGGTGTTGCGGATGATGACGCCGCGGACGCTGGCGGTGCGGATGACGACGTCGGTCCACTCGGGCTCGCCCTCAGGAACTTGAACGACGACGCGGAGGGTGCTGACTTCGCGGGAGGTGGCGATGTCGGCGACTCGTGCGGCGCGGGGCGCGGCTCGGAAGGGGAGGGTTCGGACCTCGGTCTCGGTGGCGCGCGGATCGACGACGACGGTGACAGTTCCGAGCTGGTTGCGAACGTCGATTGCGAGTGGGGAGACGGGCGCTGGGAGTGAGGTGCCGTCGTCCTGCGCGGCGCGGGCGATGGGCTCTAGGAGGAGCGGGGGGCGGCGGGTGGCGCAGCCCGCGAGGAGGGCGGCGGTTGCGAGCGTGAGCATGAAGGGGATGAGGATGGACGTGCGTCGAGTGGACATTGTTCGTATTTGGATCGGCATGTGGAGGACCTCGAGTGGGTGTGTGAAGGACGCGTTCAGCGAGGAACGCTCCGGGACGCTAATATAGTTCGAACTGGACACCGGGGCCGCGTGGGCGGCCGGGGTCAACGACAACTTGTTTACGAACCGAACCGTTTCGGGTGCGGCGACCCCCTGGGCGTGCTGATTTGCCTTGTTTTATGATGGCCTTTTAGGGGACTGCCAGCCGGGGCGGAGCGGAAGAGCGTTCTTGACTGGCCGGGGTGAGGGCTTGCCTCGGTCGGGAAGGTGCTTACGGCCCGGATATCGATGGAAACGACAGGAGCGGGCGTGGCGCGATGGCGCGGCGGCTCAATCAGTGGCGGCGTGGCTCGGCTCGGGGTTTGGTCCCGTGTGTCGAGGCCTCTTCATCCTTCGCTGGGACTGTCGTTTTGTTGGTGCCGGTCCGACTCGTAAACCGGATGCGCGCTTGACCCGGATCTCCCGGTGCTCCCGCTCTTCGGGGAGTTCGAACGCATGTACCTCGATTCAATCCTTGATCTGTCGGCCACATCCATCTTGGTCATTGCGCAGGCGGGTGCGTTTGCTTCGCTCGCCGAGGTGAGTTCGGGCGTGCTTGCTGGCGGGATTGCTGGCGGCGCTGCCGCGGGGCTGGCGGCGGGCTGGCTGCTGTATCGCTCGATCAGCGCGAAGCGTGTGAGCGCGGCGACGGCGGAGGCTTCGGGCCTTGTGGAGCGGGCTCGCGCCGATGCGAAGGCGGAGGCGGAGAGGATCCGGCTGGAGGCCGAGAAATCGCAGCTTGATCGCAGCCGCCAGGCCGAGGGCGAGCTTGAGAAGGCGCGGGCGGACATTCGTGAGGCCGAGAAGCGCCTGACGAAGCGCGAGGATTCGTTTGATCGCAAGGAAGAGTCTTTCTCGCAGAAGGAGCAGAGCCTGCAGCGCCAGGGCGACAGCCTGCGCCAGCGTGAG
>JBBQGR010000394.1:0-2858 GCA_038323185.1 Phycisphaerales bacterium
GCCAGCTCATCGATCAGGTCGAGATCGAGCTGCAGAAGCAGCTCCTCTCACTCCCATCCGCCGCCACCGCCATTGCGGCGTGCGCCAACGGCTTTGCCATCCAAGTGCCCGACCTCGCCACCGCGACACGTCTCTCAGACAGCATTGCCCCCGAGCACCTCGAGATCATGACGCATGACTCGCCAGCGGTCGCCGCGGATTGCCGCAACTACGGCGGCATCTTCATCGGCTCGCAATCCGCAGAAGTCTTCGGCGACTACGCCATCGGCCCAAACCACGTCCTTCCCACCGGCCGCACCGCACGCTTCGCTTCCGGCCTCTCGGTCCTCACCTTCCTCAAGGTCCGAACATGGATCGAGCTGAGTGCCGCCCCGCTCTTAGAACAGATCATCACCAACACCGCACGCCTCGCCCGGCTCGAAGGGCTCGAAGCCCACGCCAGAGCGGCCGAAGCACGCAAGAGGTAACGCGGATGCGAGACACACTCCGCACAGCCCTTACGCCTGCATCGCCAACACCGCGGATATCGCGAGAAATCCTGCGTAAGAGGCGAGTAGCAGCGAGCCTTCCAGCCGCGACACGGTCTTGCCGAACGTGCGGCTGATTGGCACGAGTGCGATCGCGAGGATTGCCATGTACGCCAGCGGCAGCGTGATCGAGCTATCCACGCTCGGGGGCGATATCAGACCGACGATGCCGAAGATCGCGCCCGCGTTGAAGAGGCACGAGCCGAGCGCGGTGCCCATCGCCAAGTCGGTCTGACCTTTGCGAACCGCCATGACGCCCGTCACGATCTCCGGAAGCGTCGTTCCGATCGACACAATCGTGACACCAATGATCGCGGCGGGCACACCAAGTCTCATCGCGATCCCCGAGGCGCCGTCGCTGGCGAACGAACCACCAAACGAGAGCAGCACAAGCCCACCGGCAAAGCACGCGGCGATCATCACCCACCCCATCGGGTACTTCTCACGCGTAGGATCGTCGCCCAGTGTGTCGGCCGCGGCGGGAGATGATGCCGCATCCGACTGCCTCAGCGCCGCCATGATCGTCCACATGCTGTACGCGCCGAACACTCCAAGCATCACGCCCGCTTCCCATTTCTGAAAGCCGTTTGTCAGACCCAGCACCGCCATGAATCCCAGGATCGCGGCGTTGAGCCAGATCTCAACCTTGATCAGCCGCTCCCGCACCACCAGCGGCTTGATGAGGGCGCAAATGCCAAGCACCAGCGCGAGGTTGCAGATGTTCGCGCCCACGATGTTGCCCAACGCCAGATCGCCGCGCCCCTTCTGTACAGAGATTAGATTGAGCGCCAGCTCGGGAGAACTCGTCCCCCACGCCACCAGCGTGAGCCCGACAACCAGCGGCGAAACCTTCAGCCGCTTGGCAGTATCCACCGAGGCCGAAACGAGCAACCTCCCGCCAATGAGCAGGAGAACAAGGCCGCCGCAGAACCAGAGCGCATGGGTAGTCATGATGGTTCAGAGCTTACGCCCAGGTGAGACATGTGTTCGCTCCGCGCCCGCGAAATCGGCGGCGTCGAGATCGAGAGCTCTTGGGGCAGGCAATCCTCGATGCCATCGGGCAAGACGGAAGTTGCACCACGGGCGAGGTCGCAGCGCGATGATGCCAGTGGACACGCGAGCAAACGCGTGTTGGTGCGGCAGAGTGCAGTTATCTAGCGAGCGAGCTTTCGTCCGATGTAGTCTCGCGTCTTGAACTCCATAAGTGGGTCGATCATCTGCATCGCCTTGGCCTCGCTGATGGCTTGTTCGACGGGGATGCCCTTATCGAGCACGCGATACGCGGCCCAACCTGTCCCAACTCGGCTGCCCGCGCGGCAGTGAAATGCGGCGGTGTCGCCCTTCTCGTCCGCGGCCTTGATCGCGGTCCTCGCTGAATCCAGGAGTTCGTCGGTGATTTCTGCCGCGCCGGCGTACGGGAATTTGCGGTAGAGCATGCCTGTTTCGGCGACGGCTCCTTGCTCGTTGTACTCGGGGTGCTCGGTGGGCTTGCGGAAGTTGATGACCACATCAACGCCAGCGGACCTGAGCGCGGTGAGTTGTCCAGCGTCTGGCTGCGAGAGGAGGAAGCGGTGCGGAACGCCGCCGAGTGCGAGCTCGGGCGCTGGGAGCGGGTCGCCGTCCTTAAACCTCGGCGTCTCGCGTGGCGAGGCGGCGTGCCCCTCGCGCACGAACTCACTCACGCCCATCGCGTGCGCGCGGAGAAGGGCAACGGCTTCGGGATCGTCGCTGCGTTCGACGATCTTCACGCCTTTCTCTGTCGGTGTGACGTCGATGGTGACGGTTCCGTGCTTCTTGAAGAGCTCGGCGAAGATCGGATCCCAGATGCGAACCTGAGCGCCGACTTTCATGCGAGCCTGCATTGCCTTCGTGTGGTCGATGATCTTGGCAGCAACGGCAGGGTCGCCCGACTCGGTGATGGCCTCGACCCCACTTTCTGTGTGCCGGTCGGTGCGGCGGATCTTGGTGTTCGCTGCCAGAAGCTCCATCCACGCGTCGCGATCCTGAGCCACGGAGTTGACGCCTGGGTGCGGATCGTTCGTGGACGAGGTTTGTTGGCCGGGCTGGGAGGGCGTGGTCTGCTGATTGCTCTGACTGGATGATTGCGGCTCATGGACGCGCGCAGCCAGCAGGCTAATCGACAGCAGGCCAGTGCTTGCTAGTGACACGAGCTGAAAGGTGGTTCGAATAGGCATGGATTGTCTCGGACGTGGCGTGCGGCGGCTGAGGAATGTTCGTGCGATGGTGGGGCGATTATCGTGGCTTGATGCCGCAGGTTGAAAGCCCGAGCGGTACGTAGAGCGGACACACGCCCATCGCGGCGGCGCCGAG
>JBBQGR010000395.1:0-2839 GCA_038323185.1 Phycisphaerales bacterium
ACACCTGGAAGATCGAGGCCGCCGGGCCTGTCCGCTAGGCGTGCTGGAGCTTGGACACCTCTATACTTTCAGTGTTCTCTGAAAGCTGGAAGTACACAAGGTGGAGATCGGGAGGGTCGGGTCATGGAAGACCGTGGGAGACGCATGAAGACGCTGCTCGAAACCATCCGCACACCTCGCGACATCAGGGGCTTCACGATCCCGCAGCTTGAGCAGCTCGCGCGAGAGATGCGGCAGGCGATCTGTGCTCAGGTGATGCAGACTGGCGGGCACCTCGCGCCGAACCTGGGTGTGGTTGAGCTTTCCATCGCGCTGCACTACGTCTTTGACTTTGGCTTTGACCGTCTGCTCTTTGACGTTGGACACCAGTGCTATCCGCACAAGCTGCTGACGGGTCGGCTTGGCCTGCTGGAGAAGCTGCGGACGCGCGAGGGGATGGCGGGCTTCCCGGAGCCGCGCGAGAGTGAGTACGACCTCTTCAGCGTCGGGCACGCGGGCACGGCGATCTCGACGGCGGTGGGGATGGCGCGTGGCGATGTGCTGAACAAGGACGCGTATGACCCCCGGAGCAATCCGGGCGGGCGGCGCGTCGTGGCGCTCATCGGCGATGCCTCGATCGTGAACGGCGTCGCGATGGAAGGGCTGAACAACGCGGGCACGCTCGCTCGCCAGTTCCTAGTAATCCTCAACGACAACGGCATGTCGATCAGCAAGCCGCAGGGCGCCATCTCGCACTATCTGGACCGGCTGCGTTTGTCTTCGCTCTACGGCGACTTCAAGAGCAGCGCGAAGGAAGTGCTGCGGGGCCTGCCCGGCGGCGGCACGATCCGCGAGGCGTACCACAAGCTCGGCGAGGCCTGCAAGGCCGTTGTGAATGAGGGCGCGTGGTTCGAGCACTTTGGGCTTGTGACCGTCGGTCCCATCGATGGGCACAACATCGAGCAGCTGATCGGTTACCTGCGCGAGGCGCGAGACTTTGATCGGCCGATGGTGCTGCACGTCAAGACGATCAAGGGCAAGGGGTACGAGTTCGCGGAGAAGGATTCGAGCCGGTTCCACTCGCCGCCAGCGTTCAATGTCGCCGCGGCGGATCCGGACTCGGAGGCCGCAACGCAGGTCGAGCAGGGCGCCGCCGCGGGCCTTGAAAGGCAGGGCTGCCGCGTCGAGCTCAAGAGCGACGGGCGGAGCTTCACCGCCGCAGTCGGCGAGGCGCTCGTGGACCTCATGGGTCGCGACGCGAAGGTGGTTGCGTGCACGGCGGCGATGGCCGATGGCACCGGCATCAGCAAGGTCTTCCCGGTATATCCCGATCGCGCGTGGGACGTTGGCATCTGCGAGTCGCACGGGCTGGACATGATGGCAGGCCTTGCGAAGACGGGTTGGAAGCCCTTCTTTGCGGTGTACTCAACGTTTCTCCAGCGTGCCTTCGACCAGTGCTTCCAGGAGTCGGCGCTGCAGGGGTTGCCCGTGCGGCTTTGCCTTGATCGCGCGGGGCTCGTGGGTGCCGACGGCGCGGTGCATCATGGCTTCTGCGATGTGTCGCTGCTGCGGACGCTACCGGGCGCGGCGATCATGGCCGCGATGGACGAGCCGAGCCTCAAGGCGTCGCTCGAGTTCATGGCCAGCTTCGAGAGCGGCTTGTCATCGGTGCGATACCCGCGTGATGTCGTCTCGCCGATGTTCGCCGCGCAAGGCTGCCCGGCCTTCGAACTCGGCAAGGCGCGATGCCTCACGCCCGCGCTCGACGTGAAGGGCGATGGGGCGGACTCGCGTCCGACGCCGGACGTTGCAATCTTGGCGTTCGGAACGCTCGCGATCACGGCGATGGAAGCCGCGGCGAGCGTCGAGGAACGCATAAAGGTCGCGGTCTACGACGCACGCTTCGCGAAGCCCGTTGATGTCCAGCTGGTGCGGCTGCTTCTTGAGAAGGGCGTCCCGATCATCACGATCGAGGACCACTCGATCGTCGGCGGCTTCGGGAGCGCGGTGCTGGAAGCGGCGCAGGAGATGGGGCTCGACGCGAGCAACGTCATTCGCCTCGGACTGCCCGATCGCTGGATCTACCAGGACACACGCTCGAAGCAGCTCGCAGAGGTCGGGCTTGACAAGGCTGGCATGCTCGCGGCGATCAAGCGGGCCGCGATGGTCTCGCCGCCGAAGGAGCGGGCGAGTGTCGGTCGGACCCG
This sequence comes from Phycisphaerales bacterium, assembly GCA_038323185.1. Lineage (GTDB taxonomy): Bacteria > Planctomycetota > Phycisphaerae > Phycisphaerales > UBA1924 > JBBASU01. Next base: position 2,187 of record JBBQGR010000395.1, read on the forward strand.
CGGGGCCTGAGTGGTCGACGATCCATGGAAGTGAAAAGCGTTCCAGCGGGGCGGCCTTGGGCCGCCCCGCTTTCGTTCGTGGCGTTCATTAAGGCAAGTGCCGTCGTTATCGGTCGTGTGGTCAGCTCATTAGGTGAATATTTGGAGCGACTTCTTGATACGTTCGGAAAGTTTCGGGATCCAACTCAGTAGATTGCAAGAACGTACTGAGGAGAACGGTTAGAATCAGCGGACGAGGTGGGTCGCAGAGCTCCGGAGGACGCTGTGACGGGGTGGTTTGTGTTGACTGGAGAGTCGTTTTGAAGATCGGGAAGTCTCGGACAGGGTTGCTTGCGGCGGGCAGTGTTGGCTTGGTCGCACTGGCGGCGTCGTCGGCAGTGGCGGGGCACGTCACGGTCAATCCGGCGGCTGGTTCGCTGCGTCAGACCGCGGGGTCGGTTCTGGCCGCGACCGCGGCGGTTTCGCTCGTTGGTGACCGCGGTGAAGCAACTTTTTCGCAGATGCAGTCGGGCCTGCTCGTCCGGGATTTTTCTTCGACGACGATTTCGGGTGTCTCCGGGCAGTCCAGCTGGCAGTTCTCGCTGAGCTACGTCGCTGGCCAGGGTTACGCGTTGAGCTTTACGCCCGTCGTGACCGGGATCGTCCGCATTGGC
>JBBQGR010000396.1:0-2838 GCA_038323185.1 Phycisphaerales bacterium
GAGTGCGGACCTTGCGACTTCCGATCCCGCGTCGCGCGTCGTCGCGCTTCGCTCGCTCGTTCTCTCGCGTGATACGTCCTCTCCGGGCGGGCTTGATGGCCTGCTTGACCGCCTGCTCGGACAGACGTTCCTCGTGACAGATCTCGACGCCGCGATGCTCCTCGCGGCGGGTCCGATGCGGGGCGGCCGCTTCGTCACACGCCGCGGCGCGGTCATGGATGCCTGCGGCCGTATCCACGCCGGCCCCACCGGCGCGGAAGATTCCGCCGGTGGCTTGCTCCGCCGGCGCGCCGAGATGGAGAAGCTCGGAGCCGAGGTCGCACGAATCTCCGAAGCCGTCGCGCACGAGCGCGAGGAGCTCAACCGCCTCGATGCCGAGGCCGCGGCCCTCTCTACGCAGGCGAGCCAGACCCGCGCGGCTCTCTCGCAGGCGCAGCGCACCGCGCTGCAGGACCAGAACAAGCTCGAACGCGCGCAGGCCGACCTCGCTCGCCTTGATCGCGAGGCCAGGGGTGTCGAGCAGGAAGCAACGCAGCTGCGCGAACGTCTCGCAAAGCTCGACGAGGACCGCAATGGACTCGAGGAGCGCGCCGCGAGCCTGGGCAGGTTGCACGAAGAGGAGTCCGCCGCGGCGGGCTCGCTCGAGGGCGATCTCCGCTCGATCCAGATGCGAGCCGACGCCGCCATGGAACAGATGACGCAGGCGAAGGTCGAGGTCTCGCGGCTGACCGAGCAGGCCACCAACGCGCGCCGTGATCTCTCACGCATGGAGATGGCTCGCGACGACGCGATCAGGTCGCTCCGCGATCTCTCGGTGCAGGTCGAGCGTCAGGAAGCAAGGCTCATCGAGCATCGCGCAGGGATCGAGCAGGCCATCGCGCAGGGCACCTCGTCGCGTGAGCGGGCCGAGAAGCTCGCGGCGAGCCTCGGAGAACTCGCCAACGCCCTGGCGGAAGCCGATCGTGCATCTTCGGAGCTTGGCGGGCGTTTACAGTCTGCACGACAGACCATGACGACGCTGGAACGTGATTGGCACGCGCTCGAAGTCTCGCGACGTGAGCTTGAAGTCAAGCGAGAGAACCTCGAGGAGCGGACGCTGCAGGAGGTCGCCATCGACCTCACGCTCGAGTACGCCGACTACCGCGAGATGATCCAGAGCGGCGGCGTGACTCGCATCGACACCAGCGACGCCGCGCTCCGCATCGACACGCTGCGCGATCAGGTCAAGAAGCTCGGCCACGTCAACATGGACGCGATGGCCGAGGAGCAGACGCTCGAAGCGCAGAACGAGGGGCTCGTCAAGGCCGTCGCGGACCTCGACAACGCCCGCGTCCAGCTCACCGAGCTCATCGAGACGCTCAACCGCGTCAGCAAGGAGCGCTTCGCCGAGGTCTTCACGCTCATCCAGCAGAACTTCGGCTCTGAGCGCGGCATGTTCCGCAAGCTCTTCGGCGGCGGCAAGGCCGAGGTTCGCCTCATGCCGCTCATCAAGGAAGTCGAGCAGCCCGACGGTTCCATCGCCAAGGTCGAGACCAACGAGATCGACGTGCTCGAGAGCGGCATCGAGGTCATCGCCAAGCCGCCGGGCAAGGAGCCGCGCTCGATAAGCCAGCTCTCCGGCGGCGAGAAGACGCTGACGGCCGTGGCGCTCCTCATGAGCATCTTCCGCAGCAAGCCCAGCTGCTTCTGCGTGCTGGACGAGGTGGACGCAGCGCTCGACGAGGGCAACGTCGCGCGATTCAACCAGACCATCCGCGAGTACACGGACAAGAGCCGCTTCATCGTGATCACGCACAATAAGCGCACGATGCAGTTTGCCGATCGCCTTTACGGTGTCACGATGCAGGAGCGGGGCGTCTCGACGCGCGTCTCTGTTCGCTTCGATCAGGTTGATAAAGATGGGAAGATCCTGCCCGCAACGGTCTCGGCCGATCCGGCGCTCGCTCCGCTCATTGAAGTCACGCCGCGCGGGCGCGGCAGCCGCAAGCGCAAGGCGGCGATGGCAGCCGGTGATGTTCCGGAAGCGGCCGGTGTGTCGGACGCGGCGGTGCAGGCGGCTGAACTGAACTAAGCGTTGTGATGTGAGCTCAAGACCAGTCGCCCCACGATCGCACGGCCCGGGAATGTGGCGTGGTGATGCGATCGTGCGGCCTGAGCTCGCCCCGCGGCGGCAACGGCCAGAGCGAGCTTGCAAACGGGCTGGCCTGGCGTGGTCTGCTTTGCATGCTTGGAAGATGAGCACATCTCAGCGCGTGGAATCTCTTCCCTACTTCGGAAAGTTCGACTTTCGCCAGGCCCTTGCGTTTGGCGCTGCGCCCGGCGCGATCATGATCGCACTCGCGATTGGCTTTGCGACCGATCCGCAGGCGAGTCGCGCGATGAGCGCTTACATGCCGCGGACCGCGGCACAGTCGCAAGTTGAGATCGCGGCGATGTCGTCGAGCATTGAGTCGGTCTCGAATGAGGCGAGCCAGACGATGCAGCGTTGACGAGGTTGTGTGCGGCACCGGGCGCGGCGTGTCAGTGTTGTGTCAGCGGTTTGCCACAAACTTCTTGATGGCGGCGCCAGCGGCCTCGTCGGTGGCTTTCGCCGCTCTGGGTCCGCCCTGGTTGCACACGACAAGGACCGCCATCTGCTTCTGCGGCGCGAGCCACGCGGCGCAGAACCAGACGGTGTTGCTACCCGCGTGGGTCAGCACGCGGCCACCCTGCTCGGCCTCGATGTCATCGGCCCCGTCGGGTTCATTCGGCGCGGCGCCCTTCTTTGGTGTCGCCCACGGACGGCGCGTCACCATCCAGCCCATCGCGTATCCGTCGGCGTCCTTTGCGTTCGTTCTG
>JBBQGR010000397.1:0-2802 GCA_038323185.1 Phycisphaerales bacterium
GCGGTCCTGCGGCCGCCGCCGGTGCGGGCCGCGGCCACGGGGCTCATGCCCAGGGAACGAAGCTGGGCATCGATGACTTCGAGCTTGCGAACAATCGCCTCGCGCTTCTTCGCGACCTTCGAGACAACCTTCATGCGCCGACGAAAGTCAGCCTCGATAGCGCCCAGTGAAATACCGCCAACCATCATGCTCGGACGACGTCCCATGTAGAATCCTTTGCTGGCCTGCGGTCAATCGACGGGACGGCCAAGCCCGATCGATGCCACCTCCGAACCACTTTGAGTCACAACGACACCACAGAGTTTCAATCGTAATGGCGCAACGCCCTCCGAGCCACTTCAGCGGACGATTTTGTTGCAAATACATAGAACCGAGGAATTGGGCGACCCCAACATGCTGAGTCGCAGTTCATCGCTGCATCACATCGCCTTCAGACCAAGCCGCGCAAGCAGCCCGTCGAAGTGATCCACACCATAGAACTCGATCTTGATTATCCCGCGCTTGGCGCCTTTGGACGCCGCGATCTTGACCTTTGTTCCTAGCTGTTGCGACAGTTGCCGCTCAAGATCATGCACGACCGCAAGCCGGCCGCTGGTGCCCGGCAGCGGCTCCTTCGCCGCGGCGAGTGCCGCGTCCCCCGCACGCTTCGCGAGCGCTTCAAGGCGGCGAACAGGCATCTCCCCCACCGCTGCCGTCCTCGCAAGCGCGACGCGCGACGCGCCCGCACCATGCGACAAAAGCGCCTTGCCATGCCCGGCGCTGAGCTTGCCCGCCGCGATCAGTCCCTGAATCTCCCCCTCAAGCTCGGTAAGACGCATGAGGTTTGCAACAGACGAACGCTCAAGCCCGACGCGCTCGGCGAGAACTTGTTGCGAGAGACCAAATTTGTCCGCAAGGCCTCGCAGCGCCCAAGCACGCTCCATCGCATTGAGGTCCTCGCGCTGCACGTTCTCAACCAGCGCCCACTCCGCGGCCTCCTCATCTGTCAACGACTTCACAAGCGCGGGAATCATCTCCAGCTCGGCCATCTTCGCCGCACGCCAGCGCCGCTCACCTGCCACCAGCTCGTAACGTCCGATAATATCACTGGCAGGGCGTACCACGATCGGCTGCATCATTCCCTGCCGTCGAATCGAATCCGCCAGCCGCGAGATCGACCCTTCGTCTATCACTTTGCGCGGTTGGAATGGCGACACCCCCACCGCATCAACACGAATGCGCGTGAATCCCGCCGCGGTTTCTTGCGGAGCCTCCTCCGGAGCGGCCTCGACCCGCACTGGCACATCAAGCGACATCAAGCTGCTCAGGCCCCGACCAAGCCGGCTTGCCTTTGGGTTCTTCGCGTTCTGCTGCGACTTCGCGTCCATGAATTCCTCCTTCGTTGCGCAAAGCTAGCATGTCGCGAGCGAACTTGCACGCTGGAGACAGCCGTGACAGCCACAACAGCCATGACAAACATGACACACACGACAAACCAGATCGAGATCATCGCCCGCGGCGTGATGATCCACACCAACTACGTCCTCCTCTGCCGAAACATGAAGCACGGCTACCACTTCCTACCTGGTGGCCACGTGGAGTTCGGCGAGCCCGCGGCGGTCGCACTCAAGCGAGAGTTCACAGAGGAGTGTGGTCTCCCTGTGGCCGTCGGGAAGCTCCTCCTCACGCACGAACACATCTACACACGCAAGAGCGGCCCGCGGCACGAAGTGAATCTTGTGTTTCACGTGGAACGTGGGGGGGCGGTCGCAGGCGAAGTCTCGCAGCCCATCCGTTCAAAGGAACCCAAGATCGAGTTCGATTGGATCAGCTCGGCCGAGCTCGGGACGATCGAGTTGAGACCCACATCCATGCAGCAGTGGCTCGCGACCCGAGCAGCAACGTGGATCAGTGAGGCCTAGGAAGGGTGTTCCACGGGGAACATGATCACGTCTTCGGGGTCGATGGAGAGCCGGACCTCCCCACCACGATCCGCAGCCCCGCCCGGATTGAGCAGCGACACACGCCAGCGAACGCCGCCCGCCAACTCAACTTCACTCTGCGCCATCTCGCCAAGGTACATTGTCCCCACGACCCGCCCAGCAATCGGCCCCGACTCCGCAAGCCGCAGCGCTTCGGGCCTGAGCGAGACCATCACCGTCGATCCCACCTTCGCATCGTCGGGAAGCGCCGTCCGCGCCACCAAGCGGCCGAAGCTCCCTTCCAGCTCGATCCCCTTCTCGCTCAGACTTCGCACCACCGCCTCAGCCACGTTCGTCTCGCCCAGGAACTCCGCCACAAAGCGAGAGTGGGGGGCTCGATACAACTGCCGCGGCGTCCCCAGTTGCATCACACGCCCCACGCTCATGATCGCGATCCGGTCCGCCATCGCCAGCGCTTCCTTCTGATCATGCGTCACATACACCGTGGTGATGCCGCTCTCCTTGCACACGCGCCGGATCTCCGACCGCAGCTCGAGCCGCAGCTTCGCGTCCAAGTTCGAGAGCGGCTCGTCCAGCAGCAGCACCTCCGGTCGCACCACCATCGCGCGGGCTAAGGCCACGCGCTGCTGCTGACCTCCAGACAACTGGTTCGGCTTACGCTCGGATAGCGTGTCCATTCGCACAGTGGCAAGCGCTTCCACCACGCGCCGCCGCCGCTCTGCGCCCGATACACCCCGCACCTCAAGGCCAAATGAAACATTCTGAGCCACCGTCATGTGCGGCCACAGCGCGTACGACTGGAAGACCATGCCGATGCGCCGCTTCTCCGGTGCGATGTCGCAACCTGCAAGACGGTCGAACATGAGCACACCGTTCACCT
>JBBQGR010000398.1:0-2801 GCA_038323185.1 Phycisphaerales bacterium
GCCAGCGCGAGCGTCACCGGGCACGAGACGTTGCCGAAGAAGAGGCACACGCGAGCATCGAGCGAGCGAGCATGCGCGATTGCCTCGCGCGCCGAGTCCAGGTACGAGCCCTTTGTCGCCAGCATCGCGAGCGTGAGCGCACCCGCAGACTCGCGCGACATCTCGACCAGCCGTTGCAGCACCGGCGCACCCTCGCGCGACGAGGGCACATCGGGAAATCGAAGAAACGCCAGCGGCGGCGTGCGAGCCGTCTGTTCTTCCGCAATCAGCACGTGAACGCGGCGCCCATCCGCGAGCAGCGCCGCCGCGAGACGCACGGCGTTCTGGCTGATGGCCTGGCCCTGCACGATGGACGGAACCACGACGATCACGGGAACCGCGGCGTTCCGCGACGCTCGCCACGATGCCCGCTCGCTCGCGAGCGCCGCGCCGAGCACGCGCTCTGCAATGTCCGCCACAAGCACAAGTCCCGGCGCGCCGCCGAGCGCGGCCTGCTGGTGCTGCTGGATATCAGCCACGGCGCCCGCCGCGAGTGCTTCGAGTGCGAGCGCGTGATCGCCCGCGTCGCTCGCGAGGCGAGCCCGCTCGAAGCACGCGGCGACCTGCGGGGGCATGGTGGGCGGGGCGTTGATGGCGTGATGGTACAGGAGATCGCGCCACGGGCACTTTCCTGCAAGGCAGGTATCATCTCCGCCATGGACCTCTCAACCCTCAAAAAGATGTTCGCCTCGGGGCATGTCTGCGTGCGGCTCGTCACGTACGAAGAGTCGGAAGCGCTGCGCGGCGTGCGCGAGGCGGCCCGCGAGATCGGCCTTCCGGTCTGGACTTGGTCCGCGGTGCAGGGCCTGAGCGAGTACAACGCCAACGGGAGCTTTGTCACGCGGCATGCGTCGACGGAGAACGCTGGCGCTGCGCTCTTCACGCTCGCGGGAAAGGTCTCGATTGCGCCGTGCGTGATCGTGCTGCTTGATGTTGCCGAACACCTGTCAGACTCGCGCGTCGTGCGGGCGCTGCGCGAGCTGGTAGAGAGGCTGCGCGCCGATCAGGCCATCGCGGGCGATGTGGCGTCGGTCTCGGGGATGCCAGCCTCGCAAATGTGTGCGCGGATTGTCATGATCGATCACAAGGACCAGGTGCCGCCGGTCGTCGGCTTCCTCTCCTCGCGCCTCGACATCCCGCTTCCCGGCGACGAGGACCTTGAAGTCATCGTGCGCGACACGCTGCGAAAGCTCAACCGGCACCAGAAGCTGACGGCGCGGCTGACCGCCGCAGAGCTCAAGCGGCTGATTGAATCGCTGCGCGGCATGACGCGCCGGCAGGCGGCGCAGCTCGTGGCGGACGCCGCAGCACCCGACAGCGAGTTCACAGGCGATGATCTCACGATCGTGCTCGACGCGAAGCGGCGATTGCTCGCGGACACCGGCGTGCTGGAGCACGTCGATGCGCCGATGAGCCTGGACTCCATCGGCGGGCTGGGCAAGCTGAAGGCGTGGCTCAAGGCGCGCGAGGTGAGCTTCACGCCGCGGGCGAAAGCGATTGGCCTGTCGCCGCCGCGGGGCGTGCTGCTGCTGGGCGTGCAGGGCGCGGGCAAGAGCCTCGCGGCGAAGGCGATCGCAACGGCGTGGAAGCGCCCGCTGATGCGGCTGGATCCGGGCACGCTCTACGACCGCTACATCGGCGAGAGTGAGAGCAGGCTGCGCGAGGCGCTGCGTCAGGCCGAGGCGATGGCACCGATCGTGCTCTGGATCGATGAGATCGAGAAGGGATTCAGCGGAGCGAGCTCGACCAACAACAGCGACGGCGGATTGTCGCGGCGCATGTTCGGCACGATGCTGACGTGGATGCAGGAGCACACGGCCCCGGTCTTCCTGGTTGCGACGGCCAACGACATCGAGGCGCTGCCGCCGGAACTGCTGCGCAAGGGCCGCTTTGATGAGATCTTCTTTGTCGATCTGCCGACGGCCGACGTGCGCGAGGTGATCTTCTCGATCCATCTCAAGAAGCGCCGGCACGAGCACCACGAGCTGGACATCAAGGCTCTGGCTCAGGCGAGCGAGGGCTTCTCGGGCGCGGAGATCGAGCAGGCCATCATTGCTGCGCTCCACAACATGGCGAGCACGTGGCAGGGTGATGCGGCGCCGAAGCTCCGGACCGAGGACCTGCTTGACGTGATTCGGAACTCACCGCCGCTGAGCGTGACGATGGCCGAGCGGATACAGGAACTGCGCGATTGGGCGCGGGGGCGGTGTGTGCCGGCGGATTGAGCGGTGTGGAAAAGAAGACACCGCCCGGGAGGGCGGTGCCACTTTGGATGCTGCTTTGAGTGCCGCTCTGAGTCCTTGATCGATCAGGCGGTCTGGGCTGAGAGGCCTCGGATACTGGCCTCGCGGCGCTTCACGGTGGTTTCTTCGACCTTCTCGGATTCGGCGAAGTCCTCGCCGAAGCGGAAGAGGCGGAAGCTGTTGCCGATGACGAAAACGTCGCCAGCGAAGTGGTAGAAAGCTGCGATGGGGAGTGCGAACTCGCCAGCGCGGGTCAGCGTGCCGGTTGCGGCCAGGACGAGGCCGACCAGCGCGATGACGACGGAGACGATGATGTTCTGCGCGACGATCGCGCGGGTGCGCCGGGCGAGCTCGATCAGGAAGGGGATGCGGGAGAGATCGTCGTTCATCAGGGCGATGCCCGCGGAGTTGGCGGCGATGTCTGAGCCTGTGAGTCCCATGGCAACGCCCACGTCTGCCGCGGCGAGGGAGGGACCGTCGTTGATGCCGTCGCCGACCATCATGGTGCGATAGCCGGTG
>JBBQGR010000399.1:0-2774 GCA_038323185.1 Phycisphaerales bacterium
CCGCGAGAAGCTGCTGGGTTGTGTACATCATCGGCCGGGAGAGTGGGAGAGGTGAGGTGGATCGGGCCATCGGAACGTCCGGACGGGCGGTTATCGGCGAGTGCCGAGTGTGGATCTGGATTAGAGCGGCATGGCTTCGTCGTTGGCGTCGAAGCTCCCGGCCCAGACGTCGCCGGTGGCGGGGTTGTAGATCCAGCCGTAGTTCTGGTGCGACGCGGTGTCGGCGCCGGTGCCGATGACGATCGTCTTGGCGTTTGGGCCGCCGATGTAGAAGTTGACCGGCGCGGTGCGGATGAGTTCGGCGGTGAACATCGAGCCCCAGGTTCCGTCGCCCGCGAGGACGTCGGGGTTGACGCCGGGGTTTCGGAACTGATAGACGGAGATGGCGCGCCGGAGTTTAGTGAGCTGGTCGTACGTCGCGGTGCGCTGGGCCTCGGCGGTGGCGCTGGCGAACTGAGGCACCACGATGGCGGCGAGGATCCCGAGGATGACGACGACGATGAGTATCTCAACCAGCGTGAATGCGCGCGAGGAGCGCTTGTTGCTACGAAGTTGCATTCGGGTGTCTCCCTGCGAGCTCGTTCCTGAAACGCGGCCGCCCCCATCAAAGGGAGCGGCCACGGGTGTGGTCAGTGGACCCGGTGCGGCTTTAGAGCACGCCGGGGGTCAGGACATCGCCGACCTCGTCGTAGTTGCTCGCGCCGATCGAGTCATCGGTGCCGTTGGCGTTGCTGTCGTACCAGTGCCAGCCGTCGGCCGCGGCATCGGCGCCGATCGACGTGGAGTTGTTGTATGGGTTCTTGGGGGCGGTCTTGATGTAGTTCTGGTCGATCATCTGCTGCCAGCCGTTGGTGGCGAAGTCGGGGTAGGCGTTGGTGCGAGCGCGGAAGAGCTCGACCTGGTTGTTCAGGCTCTTGACCTGGGCGCGGATGTTGCCCGTCTGGGCGTCCTGGGTCGCGTTGGTGAACTGGGGCACCACGATGGCGGCAAGAATGCCGAGGATCACGACCACGATCAGAATTTCGACGAGAGTAAAGGCCTTCTTGGACAACTTGCGCATGCGTAGGACTCCTTCGTTACTGGACACTTGATTCGTCTCGCCCAGCCCGCTTTGAACACCGCGCGACACGGGCATGGGCTTCGTGCCGGCAAGAGAGAGATCGGATACCCGAGGCGGGAAGTCACATCTTCGGGCGATGTTGGAGCGTGATCGCGGCTCGCGAATGCCGGTGCTGCCGGGTGTGACGCGCATGCAAGCGCGGTGATCGGGCGTGCGCTTCCGCGGTCGCGATTGCGATGATGCTCTCGGACGGTGATTGACGCCAAAGCCGCTGCGGCGAGCGCGCAACGAAAAGCCCCGCGACGCGCGGGGCTTGGCAGGTGAGCCGGATTGAGTGAGCAACGGCCGCGAGGGTGGCGGCTTACTTCTTCGAGGGAAGAATGAGCGAGATGATCTCGCTGTTGGGAACTCCCAGGGCGCCGATGAGGGCCGCGGCGGCGGTGGCCTCGGCATCGTCGGGTGCGCTGGCGATCTCGACGAGGCGCTTGACCTGACGCTCCTCGAGCATGTTGCCGAATCGCTTGCCAGAGTCCGCGAGGAGCGACATCAGCAGCACGCGATCAGAGCCCGTGCCGCCGAGGACTTCCTCGGCCAGCGCGCGCTGGGCGCGGTCCTGACCCACGCGCGAGAGGATCTCGGCGATTCGGATCTTGCTGCCACCCTGGGCGGTGGAGAGGGCGGTGATGAGCGCTGCGGAAGCGTCGCCGACGTTGAGAACGGAATTGCCCGAGACGGCAAGGTCGCGAAGGGCAGAGAGAGATCGCGAGGCGTAGTCGGCGGCCTCGGCGCTGGAGACTGGCCCGCCGGAGGCGGCGAGTGTGAGGTCGGAGATCGACGCCATGATCGCGGCCTCGCCGACGGCCGACTGGCGAACCGCAACGGTCGAGCCGGTGTTGAAGCGGCGAGAAAGCTCGATAGCAGACTCGGGACGCGCCAGCAGGAAGACGGGAGTGGCGAGCGTGCGGACGTTGCTGCGGACTTCTTCGACGAGCTGCACGCCCTGGGCCTGATCAACGCCAACGCCGACGACGAGATCGACCGAGGCGGCTTCGGCGATGGGCGTTGCGATATCGGCCATGGTGCGGCCCTGCGGCAGGACCTTGAAGCCCGCACCTTCGAGCATGCGACGGACGATCTGGTACTGCTCGGCCTCTGAGGCGACGATCGCGGCGGTCTGCTCGGAGAGTCCGGAAACCGCGCCCGCGAGCGTCGGCACGACGCGCTCGGCGCCGGGGAACGTGACGGTGGGGGAGGAGGCGGCGATGGCGAGGGCGGCCTCGACCTGCACGCGCCGGTTCGGGAACGAGAGCGCTTCCGCGAGGGGGAGGCGCGAGGTGCCGGTGGCGGAGAGGGCCGAGGTGCCCGCGGTGCGCTCGACAGCGGCGAGAGACTTCCTGACCAGCGGCGTGTCCTTGGTATCAAGGCCGCGCGAGAGAACGAGTTGCGAGACGCCGGGGCCGGAGGCGACGCCGAAGTACTCGGCGCTGCGACGCGTGGCGGTGCCGGGTGCCGCGGCACCAGCGACGGGGTACGCGGGGTTGACGTAGCCAACGGGCGTATCGATTTCGCGCGAGAAGTTGGAGGCGACCCAGAGGGCGATAGTCTCGGGCGAGACTGTGCCGCCATCGGCAGATTCGAGCGTCATGGCTCGCTCGGCGAGCTGCATCGCGAGAGCTTCGTGGAAGACGGGCGTGCGGATCGCGGTCATGACCAG
>JBBQGR010000400.1:0-2773 GCA_038323185.1 Phycisphaerales bacterium
CGGCGAGTCTTCACTTGCATTCCCTTCTGTGCACGTGCTTCTCTCTCCTCTTTGCACCGGTACAGTTTCCGCATGAGCACCGCGACTGTCGCCGCAACTCCTTGCACGAACCTCCTGCGATCGCCGCCGCATCTTCCGCTCATCGCGCCCTCCATTCTCGCTGCCGACTTCGCGTCCATGGGTGCCGATTGCGCGGCGATCCTCCGCGGCGGTGCGGACCTTCTCCACCTTGATGTCATGGACGGGCACTTTGTCCCAAACCTCACGATGGGCCCGGATCTCTGCCGCTCGCTCCGCCGCGCAATCCCTGGTGCGTACCTCGATGTCCATCTCATGGTCACTGACCCCGCCTGCTTCTTTGAGCCGTTCGCGAAGGCTGGCGCGAACCACATCTCGTTCCATGTGGAAGCGGTAGGAATCTCGTGCGTTCCCGCGATGGTCCAGCGCCTGCACGCGATGGGCGTCGAGGCGGGCGTCGCGGTGAATCCCGGCACGCCGGTCGATGCGCTGCTGCCGCTCCTGAGTCCCGCCGACGAGGCCAGCCGCCCGGACCTCATCCTCATCATGAGCGTCAACCCCGGCTTTTCCGGTCAGAAGTTCATCGCCAGCGTGCTCGACAAGGTTCGCACGCTCCGGCCCCTGCTGCGCTCCGACCAGCGCATCCAGATGGACGGCGGCATCAATCTGACCAACGCCCCCGAAGTCCTCGAGGCGGGGTGCGATGTGCTTGTCGCCGCGTCGGCCATCTTCGGCCAGCCCGAGTCGGCGCGAGCGGGGATCGTGCGAGCCCTCCGGGGTGGTGCCGCCTGAGGTGGCACTCGCGCGAGGCGCCGAAGGGCGCGACACGCCGAGCGCAAGTCTCGTCTTCTGAGCTGCGATCTCTTCAACGCATGTCGGTTGTGTGCTCTTCCTGCGAGCGGACGATTGGGTTTTGGGCGGGTAGCCCGGTGTACTGGTGCCGGCGCTGATAGACTTTCGCTCGTTCATCAGACCTGAACGATTGGCTCGGGCCGAGTCGGTCCAGATCGATTGAGTTGGTTCAGGTCGTGCCCGCCATGGATTGGGCGGGTCGGTGGGATTCAACAGTCGGCTGCCACGGAGTGGCGGCGTACCCGGCGGCACCTGCCGCCACAGGACACACGCATGGCTGAGCTTAAGAAGAAGGAAGTCGCCCGCACTTGGCAGCAGGTCCTGCCCGAGCGCAAGAGCGATATTCCAGAGGGGTTGTGGCTTCGGTGCACAGGCTGTACCAAGATGGTCTACCGCCGCAACCTCGAGGCCAACCTCAACGTCTGCCCCGAGTGCGGCTTCCATCACCGCATCTCCGCGACGCAGCGCGTTGAGCAGCTTGCTGACACTGGCTCCTTCGAGGAGCTTTTCACCGGCCTGCTCCCGACGGACCCGCTGGGTTTCAAGGACCTCAAGGCGTACAAGGACCGGCTCCTTGCGGAGCAAATCAAGACCGGCTGCCACGACGCCATCAAGGCCGGGCGCCTGTTCATCAAGGGTCGGCAGACGTACGTCTGCTGCCTGGACCTGACGTTTATGATGGGCTCGATGGGCAGCGTTGTGGGTGAGACGATCACGCGAACGATCGAGCAGGCCACGACCGACGGACTCCCGCTGATCATCGTAAGTTGCTCGGGCGGCGCGCGGATGCAGGAATCCGGCCTGAGCCTGATGCAGATGGCCAAGACTTCCGCCGCGCTGGCCCGGTATGACGATGCTGGCGGCCTCTTCATCAGCGTGCTGACCGACCCGACGACCGGCGGCGTCACGGCGTCGTTCGCGATGCTGGGCGATGTCATCATCGCGGAGCCCAACGCGTTGATCGGCTTCGCGGGACCGCGCGTGATCCAGCAGACGATCCGGCAGGAGCTCCCCGAGGGGTTCCAGCGCAGCGAGTTCCTGATGAAGAGCGGGCTGGTTGACCGCGTTGTTGTTCGTGCCCAGCTCCGCAACGAGCTGGCGCGCATCATCGACTATGCTGGCAAGTAGCCGCGGCGAGGCAGGTATGTTCTTCGCGCCACCCGTTCGAGTGACGCTCCAATAGTCACGCTCATTGGCGTGGGCGCTGTGCCATACGATTGCATCATAACCAAGCACATCACCGTCGCCGCCATTGGCCTCTGTTTCTTTGCCGCGGCGCCCATCACTGGCTGCGCCTCCGGCAGCGGCGCGGCGGCCACTGTGAAGTCTCTCATGCCCACCATCACGCAGCTCATGGGCGAATGGAACGTTGAGTCTCGCGCGGCCAAGTCTGTCGCCGAGATGCTCCCCAAGGACGCAAAGGTTCCTTCGCTTACGTTCGCGAATGATGGCGGCAAGAGGCTGAGCCTTTCGGATGGAACGAGCGAGCTGGTTCCGCCATGAATCACGCCATTGCCAACGGCGTCGTGTTGGTTGCCGCTGCTGGCAACGTCAACAATGGCGTGGCCGCCTACCCGGCGTCGTACCCGCAGGTCATCAGCGTCGGGGCGGCCCAAGAAGGCGGAGGCCCCTACGGCACTCGCACCTCGTTCACCAACACGTCGTCGTCGATCGACATCGTGGCCCCCGGCAACGCCCTTCCGGCGGCGTCGATCAGCCCGGCCAACGGCGTGCAATCGTTCAGCGGCACCTCGGCGGCCACACCTGTTGTTTCTGGCACTGCGAGCCTGTTGCTCAGCCAGCAAAGCGGCGACACATCAACTGCTGGCATTCTGCGCCGCATTTCGGGCACCGGCGTGTGGCAGCCCAGCGGCTCGTTCCACCTCGACGCCTACCGGGCGCT
>JBBQGR010000401.1:0-2772 GCA_038323185.1 Phycisphaerales bacterium
GGTCGGATGATGACGGTCGGCAGCTCCAGCATCCGTAACGGCGCGTGGATGGCACTGCGCAAGGCGGGCGCGGCCGGCCGCGAGATGCTCGTCCTTGCCGCCGCAACCAAACTCGGCGTCGGCGTGGATACACTCCGCACCGAAAACTCCCGCGTCTACCACGACGCATCGAAGCGTTCGCTCAGTTATGGCGAACTCGCCAGTGCAGCCGCAACGATCGCGGTGCCGACTCAACCGACGCTCAAGGATCCATCGGTGTTTCGTCTTATCGGAACTCGCGTGCCGCAGGTGGACGCACCGGCCAAGGTGACGGGGAAGGCCGCCTACGGCATCGACGCACGAACACCCGGAATGTTGTTCGCCACCGTGGTGCACCCGCCGGTCTTTGAGAGCACGGTCAAGTCGTTCGACGCATCGAAAGCGCTGGCAGTGCCAGGGGTCAAGCACGTCGTGCAGCTGTCGCAGGGAGTCGCCGTCGTCGGCTCCAACACATGGGCGGCGTTCAAGGGCGCCAAGGCCCTCCCGATCGAGTGGGAGAACACGTCGTTCACGATGACCAGCGACGAGATCTTCAAGGCGTTCTCCGACCTCGCCGAACGACCCGGGACGGAGGCGAAGCGCACCGGAGACGTCGACGCGGCGCTGGCTGGCGCGTCGCGCCGGCTGCAGGCAACATACGAGGTGCCCTACCTCGCGCACGCCACTATGGAGCCGATGAACTGCACCGCCGACGTGCGCGCCGATCGCTGCGAGATCTGGGCTCCGACGCAGAATCCCCAAGGCGTGCAGCAAGTGGCGTCGCAGCTGACGGGATTCCCCGTCACCGCGGTGACGGTCCACATGCAGCTCCTCGGCTGCGGCTGGGGGCGCCGCAGTGCAACGGACTTCGTGCGCGACGCGGTGGAGACGTCGCAGAAGATCGGCGCTCCGGTCCAGGTGTTGTGGACGCGTGAGGAGGACATGCAGCACGACTTCTACCGCCCCGCGGCGCATCATCGCATGGAGGGCGGGCTCGATGCCTCCGGGAAAGTGGTGGCCTTCAAGTCGCGGATCGTCTGCCAACCCATCGCCGGCGGCCGTACCGCGGTCGATGGGCCCGCAGTCGCCGGTATCGTCGACACGCGCTACGCCATGCCTAACGTCTTGGTTGAGTACGCGAAGCCGGATATCGGCGTGCCGGTCGGCTACTGGCGCTCCGTCGGGGCGTCACAGAACGCGTTCATCCTCGAGAGCTTCATCGACGAGCTGGCCCACGCCGCCAAGCGCGACCCGGTGGAGTTTCGCCGGGAGCTACTGGCGCAGGAGCCGCGGGTGCGGCGCGTGCTCGATCTGGCCGCCGAGAAGTCTGGCTGGCTGACGCCCCTCCCCGCAGGACGCGCCCGCGGCATCGCGCTCGCCGAGGACATGGGGTCGCTGGTGTGTGAGGTGGCGGAGGTCTCGGTGACCGGCGACAAGGTCCGGGTCCACAAGGTCACCCTCGCCGCCGACTGCGGTCGCATCATGCATCCGGGCATCGTGGAAGCGCAGCTCGGGGGTTCGGTCGCGGGCGCGCTCTCGGCGGCGCTTTATGGGGAGATCACGATCGACAAGGGACGCGTGAAGCAAGGCAATTTCCGCGAGTATCAGCTGGTACGGATGGACGAGATGCCGGAGGTCAGTGTGCACCTGGTGCCGAGCGAGGAAGAGCCGGGCGGCGTGGGCGAGCCGGGTGTGCCTCCGCTGGCTCCCGCGGTTGCGAATGCGGTCTTTGCGCTGACGGGCGTTCGCGTGCGCAAGCTCCCCATTCGATTGGATGTCGCGCGGACCATCGGCTCGGGTGGAGGCTGACGGAGCAGACTCTCGGAATGTCTCCGAGGCTGCGAGACCTCGGTTCAGGTTAGCTGGAAGCGAGCGCGCATGTCGTGCAACGACGTGGCGTCAATCTCCCAACATCCGATAGTTCCCGACGACCTTCGCCTCGTTCGATACCGGCGGCTCCGCGCGACGACGTGCATGTCGAATACCTGCTCACAGATTACCATTCCTCGACCTGACCGCACATCGAGGGATTTGGATGCAGGACATGACGCAGGGCTCGATCCCGAAGCACATCATCCGCATGGCCGTGCCGCTGGCCTTCGGCATGATCTTCCAAACGATGTACGTGCTCGTGGACCTCTACTTCGTTGCCCAACTCGGCGACACCGCCATCGCGGGCGTGAGCGCCGCCGCCAACCTGCAATTCATCATCCTCGCACTCACGCAGGTTCTCGGTGTCGGTACCATGGTGCTCATCTCGCACGCCGCCGGACGCAAGAATCACGACGACGCGAACCTGGTCTTCAACCAGAGCCTGGTGTTGGCCGTGTTCTGCGCCGCGATCACTCTCGTCTTCGGCTACGGGTTTGCGGGACGTTACATGCAGACGCTGGGCGCCGGCCCTGCCGCTGCCGCCGCGGGCACGACCTACCTGTACTGGTTCCTGCCAGCGCTCGCCCTGCAGTTCGCCCTTGTCACCATGGGGTCGGCGCTCCGCGGCACCGGCGTTGCCCGACCGACGATGATCGTGCAGATCGCGACCGTCGTCCTCAACGCAATTCTGGCTCCGGTGCTCGTTGCCGGATGGGGGACGGGCCGGCCGATGGGCGTGGCGGGTGCCGGGCTCGCCAGCACCATCGCGATCGCGTTCGGTGTGGTGCTGATGCTGTGGTACTTCGCCAGACTCGAGCGCTTCGTCGGCTACGACCGGTCGAAGATCACGCCGCACATGGAGACGTGGAAGCGCATGCTGAA
>JBBQGR010000402.1:0-2737 GCA_038323185.1 Phycisphaerales bacterium
TCTTCTACGCCGACATCGCCCGAAGACTCCGCGGCGAGAACCCGGTGGCCGAACCAACGCCAATCCCCGAGTGACGAACCAACCCAAATGCTCTTCGCGCAAGCGGAGGCGGCTTCCGCCTCTCGTCTGAGTGACAAAGAATGAAAAAGGCCCCACGCTTGCGCGTGGGGCTCGGTTGTTTGTTTCGTTCGTTTGGCTCAGTTGTTTGGCTCAGTTTTTTGGTTTACTTCGGCCTGATCGCCGCGGCATGGACCTCGCGGAGTTGTTCGTCCGTCACCGGGCCCGGGGCGCCCGTCATGAGGTCCTGCCCGATCTGGGTCTTGGGGAAGGCGATCACGTCGCGGATGTTGCTCGTGCCCAGGAAGTTCATCACGAGGCGATCAAGTCCGAACGCGATGCCCGCGTGCGGCGGCGCGCCGTACTGCAGTGCTTCGAGCAGGAAGCTGAACTTTTCCTTGGCCTGCTCGGGCGTCAGGCCCAGCAGCGTGAAGACCTTGCTCTGCACGCGCGGATCGTGGATGCGCACGCTGCCGCCGGCGATCTCCTGGCCGTTGAGCACGATGTCGTACCCGGCGGAGACAATCGTCTCGATCGTGACATCATCCTCAACATCCGCCTTGACGAACGCATCGGCCTGATCGTCGTTGGGAGCGGTGAACGGGTGGTGCATCGCGACCCATTTACCCGTGTCCTTGTTCTTCTCGAACATCGGGAAGTCGACCACGATGAGGAAGTTCCATGGGCCGCCCTCGCTGCCGGGCTTGGGAACCACGCCCGTGTCGCGCGCCACCACCAGGCGCAGTTCGCCCAGCGCCTTGGTGCAGACCGAGTACGTGTCGGCGACAAAGAGGACCGTGTCGCCGGGCTGGAGTTTCATGACCTCAAAGAGCTCGGCCTTCACGGAGGTCAGGAACTTGGCGATGCCGGTCTCGAACTCGCCCGCGGCGTTTACCTTCACCACCGCGCAGCCGCCCGCGTTGAAGCCGCGGACGAACTCGTTATAGCCGTCGGTGATCTTGCGCGTGAGCTTCTCGGCCCCGCCGCCGTTGCCCGGAACACGGATGGCCTTGACGACTCCCCGCATGCTGTTGAAGCGTGGACGATCGGCACCCTTCGCGAGCGCCTCCTTGAAGAAGGCAACCTCGCTCTTGGCGGCGATCTCCGAGATGTCCGTTATCTCAAGCCCGTAGCGCGTGTCGGGTCGGTCGATGCCGAAGCGCTCCATCGCCTCGCGATACGGCATGCGCGTGATCGGCGGCACGTCGTACCCGCACATCTCCTTCCATAGCCGGCGCACGAACCCTTCCATCATGTCAGTCACGTGCTCACGCCGCACGAAGCTCATCTCAAGATCGATCTGCGTGAACTCGGCCTGACGGTCCGCCCTCGGATCCTCATCGCGGAAGCAGCGGCAGATCTGCATGTACCGGTCACACCCCGCGACCATCAGGATCTGCTTGAAGAGCTGGGGGCTCTGAGGCAGCGCGTACCAGCTTCCCGCCACATGCCGGTTGGGCACCAGGAACTCGCGCGCACCCTCGGGCGTGCTCTTGTAGAGGATCGGCGTCTCGATCTCGAGAAAGCCGTTCTCATCAAAGTAGCGGCGCGTGGTCTGGTAGACCTTGTGCCGCGTCGCGAGCGCGTGCTGCATCGCGGGCCGGCGCAGATCGATGTAGCGGTGCTTGAGGCGAAGCTCCTCGTTGGGGAGCTTGTTCTTCCCATCGGGCGATGGATCCTCGGGGAGGAAGGGTGGGTTGGTGGTCTTGTTGAGAACCTCAAGGCTCGTGACCTCGACCTCGATCTTGCCGGTGATGAGCTTGGCGTTCTCGCCGCCGGAGCGCACGCGGACCTTGCCCTCGATGGCAACAACATCCTCATTGCGGAGGTGGTCGGCGGTCTCAAGGATCTCCTTGTTGAGCGACTCACCATCGAAGACGACCTGCGTCACGCCGAAGCGGTCGCGAAGGTCGATGAAGACCAGGCCCGTGCCATGGCCGCGGTAGGAGTTGACCCAGCCGTTGAGGCGAACAACCTGGCCAACGTGCTCGGAACGGAGTTGCCCGCAGGTGTGCGTGCGAATCAGCATGAGAAGAGGTCCTTTCTAGAAGCGGGGCGAGTATAGGTACGGGTAGGTCGGTTCTCCGAGCCAGCACGCGTTGGGGCCGTCTCCCAGCTACGCGGAAAGCTTTTCGCCGCACTCCGAGCACACCACCGCCAAGCCACGCGGGTAGCGACAGCATGGGCACACCCCGGCCCGCGTGCGCCTCGCGCGGATGGCGTTGCCAATCAAGCCCGGCGTCGAGACGACGGCCGCGATGATCGCGCCGTAGAAGATGGAGTTCGCGGCCATGCCGAGCCAGAGTGGGCGGAGGGGAAGTCGCACCGAATTCGGATACGCGCCGTTTGGGCGATCAAAGACGTACCAGCCGTCGTGTGCGTCGCCAGGAGCGATGTTGGCGTCTTCTACCCAAGGAAATCTTCGCGCCACCGATCTATCTGCGAAAGCGACTCTGGTTCGCTAAAGGGAATGTTGAAGTACCGAAACTCGACTCGTTCCATGGCACGGAATGGCCATCTGAACCAGCATTGCTGCGAGAGAACGAGCTCGTCGCTCGCCGCGGCATTGATTGGTTCTTCATCGAAGGGAGTTCATCCGAGACTTCTCGGCCATGCTTCCACGTCAATACCGGTCACGCCGAAAGCGGTGTAGCCGGACTTAGCGAACAGATCCGGCTGT
>JBBQGR010000403.1:0-2728 GCA_038323185.1 Phycisphaerales bacterium
ATTCGCGGGCCGGTCGTACGCCGCGCTGTAGAACTCGGCCCATTGCTGGCTGGTGACCTCGAAGCGCCCGATCCGGTACTCATAAGAGACGCCGCCACGGCCGATCCACTGGTCCGGCCTGCCGCGGCCTGCCCAGCCGGCGTTCCCCGGCGCGCCGATGGTGACGAAGTCGATGCCGGAGGGGTCGGGCTGGGCTTGGGCTGTTGTGGCGAAGATCGCGGCGAGGGCGAGGACAGCCACTCCGGCGAACTTGGTGCCCAAATCTCTTTGACGGAGCAGCGGGGACCGCCGGGCCGCACCAACTTGGGGCACACGAGTCTGGACGGATTGATCGCGCGTGAGATGCTGGCTCATGTCTCAAAGATGCCACCGATTCGCCAGATTGCCATGAAGAAGGCTTGAATGTCGAGAACTTGACTTTTCGCGTGACGCTCGTGGTGCGTTATGTAGTTGCCACAGGCTACTTTCCGCTTGTGATCGTCCCATCCGCGTGGATCTGGATCCAGGTCGCGCCGGATTCGGCGGTGGAGAGCCATGTGCTTGCGCTTCGTGCGGCGATCCAGCGCCGGTCGTTGGCTCGCTGCTTGCCGGTGCTCTGGATGATGGCGATTGGAGCAAGGTCGAGCGCGAGCGCGAGTGAAGCCTCGTTGAATGAACCGTGGTGCGGCAGTTCGAGGATGTCGATCTGAGCCGGGCTCGCGCGTGCGAGTGCGAGATGATCGCGCAGAGCGCCGATGGCCGCGGGTCCGATGTCACCGGTCATGAGCACCCGGCGCGGGCCTGCGCTGGTTGTGACTTCGAAGATCGCAACCAGCGAGTGGTCGTTGTCGGTCGCTGCACCCTCGAGCCACGGCGCGCTCGCTGGCGGCGAGATGAACGTGACGGACGCGCTGCCCAGCGAAAGCGAATCACCCGATGCCATCGCGCGGATGCCTGTGCCGCTTGCCTTCATCACGCCGATCAGTGCCGCGGCGGCGCCGCGTGGTTGCGCCCCCGCTTGCGCGAGCGTGCGCGGGCTCGTAAGCAGCTCGCGCACGCCGAGAGTTACGAGTGCGACATCGGCGCCGGCGAAGTGGTCGGTATCGGGATGCGTGACGATGAGTGTTGGAACGCGCCAGATGTTGAGCGCGCGTGCGGACGCGAGTAGCGGCGGGAGCACTCCACTGGTGCCCATCGGCCCCGCGTCCCAGAGGAGCGCCTGGTCCGCGCTTCGGATGATGTGGCATGTGCCGCTGCCGACGCTGAGTGTGTCGATGCGCAGCAGCACGCCGCGCGGGAGCTGCGAACTCCCCCACCACTGCTGCGCGGCCCAGAGAAGAACGAGCGCGGTCGCGACGAGGCGCGACCAGCGCCGGTGCGAGCGGCCTCGCACGCCCTCACGCTCCGGCGGCGGGCAGACCCACGCGAGCGCAACCAGCGTGGCGCCGATGGTCCAGAGCGGGCCGATGGGCCAGATGCGGACGGAGCCGCCGCGGATCGAGTCGCCCCACTCGACGCACGCAACAACGAGGCGCGCGAGCGCGCCGAGCGCGGGGCCAAAGATCGCCGTAGCGTCGGGCCAGAGCACGCCGAGCAGGAGTGCGACGTACCCGATCCACATCGCGACGATGATGAATGGTGTTAGCAGGATGGTGGCGAAGATCGCGATGGGGCTCAGAATGCCGATCGTTTGCACGATCAGCGGCGTTGAGACGATCCAGCAGAGGATGGCGCAGGAGATCGAGAGCGTGATGGCGTGCGTGATGGCGCGCAAGACGCGCGTGGCGAGCGTGGCGCGCTCGCGGACCGTGCCGCGGAGGCGCGCGCCAAAGAGCCGCGCATGGAACGCCGAGCCCTGCCACAGCAGAAGACCCGTGAGGCCGACGCTGAGCTGGAAGCCAAGATTCCAGAGATCAAGCGGCCGCCAGATCAGCAGTGCGATGGCGATCCAGATGAGGAGTGTGGTCCGATCGTTGCGCCGGCCGAGCGCCTCGCCAAGAAGCAGGAGCAGCACCATCGCGGCGGATCGCGCGAGAGGCGAACCCGCGGGAACAATCATCAGATAGAGAACGACCATCGCCGCGACAATGAGAGGCTCGAGCGCGCCACGATCGCCGGTGAGGCGGATGAGGAAGAGCATGACGCCCGCCATCACAGCGAGGTGGAAGCCGCTGATGGAAAGAACATGCGCGAGGCCGACTCGCGAGAAGGCGCTGCGGAGCTGTGTGCCGGACTCGTCATACACGCCAAGCAAAAGCCCGGCGAGGAGCGCGTGCGCGGGATCATCGCCGGGATTGCCGGGTTCGGTGCCGGTGGCGGCGCTGAGCGCGCGAGAGGCGCGAGTGCGCATCGCGGCGCGGGCCGAGAGGAACGCGCTCTCGACGCGCGTGGTGATGCCCGACCAGCTCGGATGTGATGAATCGACGAGCGGGATGATGAGTTCGGTCGAGCTGAGGCGCAGCGAGCCGGCGACCCCCCACTGCTGCGCGAGCGGGCGGAGGTCGCGCTCGCCGGGATTGCGTGGTGGCTCGATCGTGGCGAATGTGCCGGTGAGTCGCACGAGGTCGCCAGCCGAGGCGGGCGACGCGAGATCGGGCCGAGCGCCGTGATCATCGTGATCGTCACGATCGTCACGATCGATGCGCACCCAGAGGATGCCGCTGGCCGGGACCACTCGATCATCGGGCGCGATGGCGGCACGGACATCGATGCGTGTGCGAAGACCTCGCGGCGCGTGAACGAAACGAGC
>JBBQGR010000404.1:0-2727 GCA_038323185.1 Phycisphaerales bacterium
TGCACGAGCAGACGCTCGAAGCCACCGGCCGCTTCGATGTTGATGTCACGGACGCGCCCTGGACCGACCTCGCCGACGCCGCGAAGCTCAAGCAATACCAGCTCTTCGTTCTCGATTACAACGACCTCGGCGATCCCAAGCCATGGGGCGATGCCGGCCGGGCGAATTTCGCCGCCGCAGTCCGCGCCGGCGCGGGCGTCGCTTCGATCCACTCGGCCAACAACGCCTTCAAGGGCTGGGAAGACTACGAGAAGATGCACGTACTTGTCTGGCGCGAGAAGAGCAGCCACGGCAAGTTTCACGAGTTCCAGGTTGACCTTGTCGACCGTGAGCATCCAATCGCGCGCGGGCTGCCAGCGTCGTTCACGACGCGCGACGAGCTCTACCACGGACTCCTTCACAAGCTCAACACAAGCTTCAGCCTTCTTGCTCAGGCCACTTCGTCCACCGAGTCCGGCGGCAGCGGCGCGGTCGAGCCGATGGCCCTCACCACCAAATTTGGCCAGGGACGCATCTTCGCAACGCCCCTCGGCCACGTCTGGACCGGCACCGACGAGACCAAGGTCAGCATCACCACGCCCGGCTTCAAGACACTCATGACCCGCGGCGCCGAGTGGGCTGCCACCGGCGAAGTCACCCTCCCCGCCGACTGGGCCGACACGCGCACCCACAACATCCTGACGCCAGATGAAGCGGCCCAGGGCTGGACGCTCCTCTTCGACGGCACCTCCAGCGATGCCTGGCGCAGTTTCAACAAGCCCAACTTCCCCGACGACGGCTGGAAGGTCGAGGGCGGCACGCTCCGCCGCCAGAAGGGCCAGGCTGGCGGCGACCTCATCACGCGCGAGCAGTACGGCGACTTCGAGTTCGCGGCGGACTGGCTCGCCACGCCGGGCGCCAACTCCGGCGTCATCTACCGCGTCGCCGAGGGCCGCCAGTTCCCCTGGCAGACCGGCATGGAGATGCAGATCCTGGACGACGCTGGCCACCCCGACGGCAAGAAGCCCAAGACCCGCGCCGGAACCCTCTACGACATCTACGCAACCAGCGTCGATGTCGCCCGCCCCGCCGGCCAATGGAACCAGGCCCGCATCGTCGCCCGCGGCACGCGCATCCAGCATTACCTCAACGGCTTCCTCGTGGTCGACACCGATCTCGCGGGCGAGGACTACAAGGTCGCGCACGCCGCTAGCAAGTGGCCCGGCATGAAGGAGTTCGCCACGCAGGCCAAGGGCCACATCGCGCTCCAGGAACACGGCGACGAAGTCTGGTTCCGCAACATCAAGGTGCGCCGGCTCGAGGCGGCCGGTGCGTCGGTTGGCGCGCCCTCGCACTCGGCCGCTACGCCCACCGCCAAGGACCGCATCGGCTGGATCGACCGCGTCCAGACTCTGAACGATCGCCTCGACGCTCCCCTCAAGGTTGGCGGCCCGCGCCCCGAGATCGTCTTCATCGGCGACTCCATCACCGAGGGCTGGCTCGGCGACGGTGCCAAGGTCTGGGAGCAGCGCTATGCCACGCGGCACGCAATCAACCTCGGCATTGGTGGCGACCAGACCCAGCACGTCCTTCATCGCCTGCAGAACGGCCACATCGAACGCCTCAAGGCCCTCGCCGCCGCCACTCTCGCGCCCCGGGCCTTCGTTGTCATGATCGGAACCAACAACAGCAACGGCAACGACAACACCGCCCCCGAGATCGCCGACGGCATCGTCGCCATCACGCGCGAGCTCCGCGCCGCACTCCCGCGCACGCCCGTCCTCCTCCTCAACATCTTCCCGCGCGGCGATCAGCCCAACCCGCAGCGCGAGAAGAACACAGAAGCAAGCCGACTCGCCGCCAGCGCCCTCGCGAAGGACGCGATGGTCACCACACTCGATCTCTCCAAGACCTTCCTCGAAACCGACGGCACCCTCACCAAGCCAATCATGCCCGACGCACTCCACCTCAGCGAGGCGGGTTACCAGCGCTGGGCCGACGCCATGGAACCCACGCTGCAATTGCTCTTCACCAATCCAGAGTGAACGCCCGCAGAACCGGCCTCCCGGCCGGTGTGCTCCAGTCTCTCGCAAAGACGCGTCGACCAGCCCGCTCTCTTCAAGCCGCTCTCGCCTCCAAACCCTCCAACCCCAACATCTTGCAAACAATGTTGTGGCTCTGTTCGGATTCTTGGGAACTCTCAAGCCTTTGGCGCATATCACTCTCTGCTAGCCTCCTCGGAAATGCCGGCCCCGTGGCCACCCGCTCGCCGAGCTTGCTCGCATGGTCCGTGAGTGTGGAGTCGGAAGAGATGAAGTCCAAGCACGCCGCCAGCGATACGCGCCCTCTTTCGCGATCCCTCTCGCGATCCGTTACGCATCCGGTCACGCGCTCCTCCATCCTCCGCCTTCTTGCCAGCCTCGCCGCGAGCACCGCGCTCGTCCAAACTTCCCTCGCCCAGCCCGGCGTCATGCGGCCCGCGACCCAAGTCCGCTGGCCCGCGCCCGAAGCGCTCGCCGCGACCCCGCCCTCCGCCGAATCAGAAGCCGACGCGCTCATCGCGCCCCTCGCGCTCTACCCCGAGCGAATTGTGCGCGCCATCTTCCGCGCCAGCCAACAGCCGCTCGACGTTGTTCGCGCCGCCCGCTGGCTCCGTGCCAACGCCGCCAACGCCGAAGCCGCGCCCAAGCCCGACCCCACCTCCCAGCCCTGGTTCAACTCCATCGCAGACCTCTTCGAAGAGCCAGC
>JBBQGR010000405.1:0-2725 GCA_038323185.1 Phycisphaerales bacterium
CAGCATCTACTCGATGACGACCAGCTCACCCGAGGACGCGCCGCGCGGCATGGACTTCCTCTACTCACGCAACCGCCTCAACGTCGCGACCTCGCGGGCCCGGTGCGACGCGGTGGTCGTCGCCTCTCCGGAGCTGCTGCGCGTTCGAGCCCGAACGCCGGAGCAGATGCGTCTGGCAAACGCCCTCTGCCAGTTCGTGGAGTTAGCGACCTAAGTCTCAGTCTTCAGGTGAAGGGATCCGTCATCACGAGGCTCGCTGGTCGGCGCTTGCACGCGCGGCGCAACCTACGCCGTCCATCCTCAGCGCGGGCTGAGACGGCGCGTTAGACCGCCTCGACCATTCCGACACCAGTTGTCGGCGAAGGAACGTCCTCGCCACTCGCGCGCATGGCTTCGATATGGAGCTGGATCGCCGCGCTGATGCGGCGCTCGACTCCCGCGCGGGTTCTCCCGGTGGCAACGCAGCCGGGCAGGTCCGGCACGTACGCAGCCCAGTTCCGATCGGTTTGTTCAAAGACGACTGCGTACTTCATCGGTCCTCATCTCGATCGGCGCCTGCTTGTCGGAGAATACTCCGATAGGTTCCTGGTGGCAGATCATCCGAAAGATCTCCTGCAACTGTCACGGTGCCTCGGCGTGCCGGATGCTGCAACTGGCGGTGACTGCCGGCGCGACGGACTTCACGCCAACCCGCTTCGCGAAGCCTGCGGAGCACATCTCGAACCTTGGGCACACGCAGACAGTACGGATCAGCCGTTACCGCGCTGTTACCAGTCCCTTATTTGAACGGAGCTCATGGACCCGGCGCGACCCCACCCAACGCGACACACAAGCTGTCACGACACATCCCGAGACTCCCCGTATGAAGAGCAGCGTCACCATCGCCGCGGACCGCATCGTCGTCGAGCATCTGGAGCTCCACGACCCGCAACTGGCCGCCTTCGTCGCCGAGCGCGACCCGGGTGAGCAGCCGGCGCTGGTGGAGCGCGCCCTGCGCATCGGTCTGATGACCATTTGCAACGCCGGCGTCAGTCTGACGACCGACGTCGTGCGAACCGAGTTCACACGCCTGAGCGAGCGCCTGGAGACGACGAACGCCCGAGCCGCGGAGGCGCTCGGTGGTCGACCGCCTCACCTTCCGGGCCCACATCCTCGAGACTGGCACCGAGTCCTATCGGCTGCGGGTCAGCCGCACCAAGAAGGGAGGCGCTCGCAAGAGCTGATCACGACCATCGGGTGGGGGCCAGTTGTGACCATCAAGGTGGGGCCAAATGGGGTTGTCATTCCCACTGTGCCGGGCGAGCTGCGCCTGCTCATCGGCGATCTCGTCGCCGGCCAGAACGTGGAGCTCGTGCTGTCCGTGCGCTTCCCGCAGGCGGAGGCCGGGCTCGCGACGAGCGCCTTCTTCACCATCGGCGATCGAGACGGCGCCCTCAAGGCAGATGGCTGCACCCTGGCCTGGCAGCATGCCGAAGCGGCCGATGTCGACGCGCAGCCGCGCGACCGCGAGGTCGACCGCGCCGTGGCCCGCATCTACGCCGCCCGCGCCCGGCTCGAGGCGGTACACCTCAATCGGCTGGGCGAGTACCGCGATGCCCGTCATGCGCTCAGCGGCGTCGCGCGGCGCATCGCCGGCTACGTCGGCTCGGACACCGAGCTCAAGGCCCTTGCTGCCCAGCTCATCGCCGAGGAGGCCGCCTTCTCAGCACCCATGGCCGAGCTTGACCGCAAGTCCGCCCACTTCCGCTCAGCCAACATCCAGCGCTCGCGGGATCCAGGCGGCCACCAGCGGCGGTAGTGGGCTGGGCGGCAAGGTGTCGAGAAAGACTGATGGGCGTTCAGATCGTCGATCTCTGAGCCCGCTAGCTCCTCGGGAATAGCGGATACCAATCCTGCCCTTCAACGCGTGCTCCAGTCTTGTAGAGGATCGGGAGTGTGTTGTTCGGAACGGTGTCTGGAAACACGACGAGCCCCTCCGAATCCTCCCATCCGAGAGGATGGCGCTTTTCGAGTTGAGACCCTATGCGGTGCGCAAGGTCCCGAGCCCGACGGCGTTGTTCATCAGCATCCCAGATTGCATTCTCGGGGGAGAACGCGCGCTCATCGCGCGTGATGATCCTGTCTACAACGATAAGCACATCCCCACCGAGCTCGTCCTCGACGTGATGAACGCCGTCCTCAAGTCCAACCACCGCCGCCAGTACTAGCGCGATGCGGTCTTGCCAGCTATCGACTGTATCCAATAGGGGCAGGACGTTCCTACGCATACCTTCGACTGCGGAGTGGCCGCTGCCGATGAAGTCGTTAACGCAGACTAAGACTGACTTCCCAGAAGCATTCGCGAGTTCCTTCAGTACGGCCCTCGGGCTCCCCGCATAGCTTTCGTGTATGCCGTTCGCGGCTCTGTACGTGCGCACTGCCGCCGCGCCACTCTTCCCGATGGCATCTGCGTGCGTGACCCACCTGTTCCGCGGCCGATCCCGCCGATCGAGAACTACTGGGAATCCATGTTGTCCGACTTTGCTTCGGACCAGGCGATCAAGGCTCTCCAGGGCGTTCAGAAACCTATCTTGGCGGAAGAGACCGAACTGGCCAACGCCACGAAGTAGGGGAAGCATCACGCGCTGGTCGTCCAAGTGCCCAAACTGGCTGAGCCAACGGCGAATGTTGTCCGTCGTGACATGCACACCTCTGTACATTAGGTCGGCCGCCAACTCGGATACCT
>JBBQGR010000406.1:0-2722 GCA_038323185.1 Phycisphaerales bacterium
ACTACTCCATCGCTCGTGACGAGCGTGGGCCCGCCGATGCCATTCGCAGGAAGCGTGCAGACCTCAACCTCGCCGTGCTCGTCCGTCAGCGCGTGCAGCAACTTCCCATCCGGCATGAAGCGCGCGTTGCGATACCGCACAACCCTCTGCCCGCCGCTCGGCAGCGTCGCGCTCGCCGCCGTCACATCCACAAGCCGACCCTGCTTCGCCCACGCCACAAACACCCGCCCGCGCGCCGTGATCGCAACGCGATCACCACTCGGCGAGATCGCGACGTTGGTCATCCAGTCAATCGGCTTGTCGATCCAGTTCTCGCGCGCCTGATCCGCATCGCCCGTCAGTCGCACATCGATCTTCGCGGCCTCGGCCCCCGCCGCCGTCGTGTCCAGCCGGTACAGGTCCGCGCCCTGCTGATACACAATCGTGTCGCCGTACATCGCCGGCCACTGCACGTCCATGCCAACGTGCCTGGTGTGCTGGCGCATGTCAGTCCCGTCTCGCGCCATGCTCCAGATGTTCATGACCTGCGCCACTTCGTCGCGATCGCTCACGAAGTACACACGCCCGCCATGCCACATCGCCTCCTTGCTCGTCCCCGCAAAGTCCGCCGTCAGCGCCACAGCCTCCGCCGCAACTCCATCCGCCCCCCTCGCATTGAACTTCCAGATCTGCTGGACGTACCCGCCCTTGTACCGCTTTGTGTGGCTCCCCTGGAACGGCAGCCGCGTGAAGTACCAGTTCCCCGCGTCATCAAACGTGCCCTGGTCCGACTCCGCCAGCGCCAGCCGCTCGCTCGCGCCAGTCACAAGATCAACCGCGACCGTCTGGCTCGAGGGCAACGTCGATAAGCTCCGCGTGCTGTACAGCAGCCGACCATCGGGCGCGAAGCCGACAAACCCAGCCCGCGATGCCTCCCACGTCCGCCGCGTCGGCAGCCCACCAGAAAGCGGCATCGTGTAGATGTCCGGCGAGCCCTCATACTCACCAACAAACGCGAGCGTCTTCCCATCAGGCGAGATCGCCGGATGAGCCTCCTCGCCGCTGCGGGTCGTGATGCGAGCCGCAAGGCCCCCCGCCAGCGGCACACGCCACAAATCCCCCTCGCTCACAAACACCACCGTGTCACTCCACACCGCAGGCTGGCGATAGAACCCAAGGTTCGTCACGCCAAAGGCGCCCGTCTGGGCAACGCCCGAGGCTTCCGATGTGGGCGGCTGCGCCGGGGCGACGCCGCTGGTCGCGCCGAGCGCAAGCAGGAGCGTGGCGAGGGCAAAGTGGCGAGAGGCGCGCGAGGCTTGCATCAGGAGACTCCATCGAGCCGCGGCGGGGCGGGACGAGCGAAGATGATACATCTCGCGGCGGCGGAACGCGCCGGATGAAGAAACATGCGCGCGAAGACGCGCCTTCAACTTGGTCAAAGCATCCGCCGCCAAGCGGCAGGACCACCCGAGGCCGACCGCGCCACACCCGCCCCTACTTCGTGCTCTCGCGATCAATCGCCAGCGGCCCCGGACCCCACAGCACAATCGCCCCCGCCATCGCGATCATCACCGTGTTCCGCACCAAATGGCAGTACCCAATTGCCCCCGCGCACGGAAACTCAAACTTGCCAAAGCACGAGCACTTGACGTCCATCCCGCGCACGATGACCGAGATGATCCCGCCCAGAAAGCCCAGCGTCATCAGCCCAATCACGCCCGCCGACGCACGCGTCCAAAGCCCCAGCACCAGCATCGCCCCCGCCACCATCTCAAGCCACGGAAGCACAAACGCCGCAAGCACCACAAGGTGCTGCGGCATCAGCTTGAAGCCGTTGATCGCAAACGCAAAGTTCTGCGTGTCCTGCACCTTCATCACGCCCGCGAACACGAACAGCCCCCCCAGCACCAGCCGCAGCGGAAAGACCAGCCAACCCATCGGCCGCTTCGCCGCCGCATCGTGCGCAATCGCCATGTCACATTCCCTCCTCAGGGTCGATCGGGCTCGGACCCGACGCCACCGGATGCCCCGCCTGCTGCCACGCCGGGAACCCATCCGTCATGATGTGGAATCGCGTGAAGCCGAAGTTCTGCAGCATGATCACAAGGTTCTTGGAAGCATCGCACGCCCCGCCGCCGCAGTACACGACAACCGGCTGCGTCTTGTCAAGAACACCAACCGTCGCGGGCACGCCGCCGCGCCCGAAGTGCTCCGTCGAGAGCAGCAGCGCACCATCAACATGCCCCGCCTCAAACTCATCCTTCCGCCGCGCATCAAGGAACATGATCCCGCCCTGCTGGTACAGCGAAAACGCTTGCGGGATCGTGATGTCAAGCCCAAGCGCCGCAGCAGGCGCGGCCAAAGCACCCGGCGCAACAGGCACCACGCCCGGCCCACCACCGCCCCGCGCCACATCAGGCTCCACGCCAGCAGGCGCAGCCACAACCACCCCTCCACCACCGCCCCCGGGCGCAACCTCCGTCCGAATCGGCTGATCCTTGAAGAGGTAGTGATGCCGCATCGACTGGCCAAAACCCAGCGCAAACCCGACTGCGACAATGAGCAGCATTCGATTGACCAGTTGCATGAAGGTCGCTCCAGAGCACGAAGCCCGCAAGAAAGCAGAGCCCCGCGATACTTCGCGCGAGGCTCTGCAATTGAATCAATCATCAAGCCAGTCAGCAAGCCCGTGAACGACCCAGCCTCTCAGCCGCGCCTCCACAAACTCAATGCCCCAATCCGC
>JBBQGR010000407.1:0-2715 GCA_038323185.1 Phycisphaerales bacterium
CCTCGCAATCTCCAACCCCGTCCCCTCTCGCCGCGTGTGCTGATCCACCCGCCGCAGCTTCCGACGCGATCCATCTCCGCCCCGTCAACTGCACCCAACAAACCCAGTCGGTCGATACCATCAGCCATGGCCGATGCCAAACCAAACGCCACCCCCTCCTCTCCGGGCACCTCCTCTCCCAGCCCCTCCTCCTCCTCCGCGCCCCACGCCGCGCGAGTCGCGATGAAGGCTCCCCCCGTTGCCGCGCTGGTCATCGGGCCCTCCGCTCTAGCGACCCAGTCCGGCATTGAGCTCCCCACCGGGCTCCGCCTCGCGACTACACGCGCGCCTCGTGATGCCTCGCCAGCATCCGATCCGCGGCCATCGCACGCCCATGCCGCACACACGCCTGATCACCCCGCCACCAGGGGCCTCGCCGAAGACATCTTTCTCTCGCCGCGCGTCGTCGATGAACGCTCCTTCGATGAGTTCGCCACCACGCTCCGCGGCCTCGTGACCCAGGCCCAGTCGCAGACCATCGCCCTCTCCACCAGCACGAGCGAAGTCAAGGCACTCGGCGATGAGCTCCGCGGCGCGAGCAAGGAACTCTGGACCCGCGTCGA
Source organism: Phycisphaerales bacterium (assembly GCA_038323185.1). Classification (GTDB taxonomy): domain Bacteria; phylum Planctomycetota; class Phycisphaerae; order Phycisphaerales; family UBA1924; genus JBBASU01. Next base: position 603 of record JBBQGR010000407.1, read on the forward strand.
AGCCGCGGCCAAGGTCGTGCCCGGAATCGATCAGCGCGTCGCCAAGGCCGAGAAGATCCTCGCGACCGTCAACCAGGACCTCACCGCGCGCCTCGAAAAGTACCGCGAGATCGCCGCGGGCTCTCTCGACGAAGCCTCACTCTCTGAGAAGGCTCGCACCAGCTCCAGAGCGATCATCGAGCTTCTCGCGCGCACCGAGCTCGAGCCTCGCGCTACCGCCGCCGCCGCCGCCCTCGACGCCGCGGCCGAAGCCGCTCGCACGCAGATCGAGTCAATGCGCGCCGGCGCAGAGCACGCGCTCCAGGAGCGCGAGGCCGAGATGATCGCGCGCATCGACCGTCACGCCGAATCACGCGAACGCGCCACGCAGGCACTGCTCGAAGAAACTCTCGCCCGCATCGAGGCCGCCAGCGCGCAGCACCAGCAGTCCATCGAGCAAGGCGCCGCCGCCCTCGCGAGCCTGCTCGAACGCGTCGCACCCGCCGAGCAGGTCGCGCTCGCCGCCGTTGATCGCATCGAATCTGTCTCGGAATCGGCGCGCCAGTGCCACGCCTCGCTCGAGACCGAAACACAGTCGCTCACAACGCGCCTCGGCGCCGCGATCGCCGAAGCGCAGCGCAGGTCCGATTCACTCGAAGAGAGCCTGAAAACAAGCCTCGAAACACACGCCCAGATGGCCGCAACGCTCGAAGCGCGCGCGTCGAGCCTCGATCGCGCGTTCGAGCCCATCCGCCAGACCTCCGCCATCATCGAGCGCGCCGAGCAGGCCGAAACACTTCTCTCAAGCCTCGAAGCTCGCGCCGCCGAGCACCGCGCACACGCCGAGAAATCGCTGCACGCCACCAACGCCATCGCCGCGCAGGCCGATCAGGCGCGTCTGCAGCTCGCAAGCTCCATCATCGAGGGAGCCCACTCCATCGACACGATGGAAGCAAGAATCACAGAAGCCGTCGCCGCGCTGCAGAACCACTCAGGCGTCACCGCCGCGGCGAACCTCGCCGAAACACTCGACAAGGCCATGCAGATCGGAAACGCCCTCGCGCAGCTCAGCACACGCGCCGAAGTCCTAGCCCAACGCCTCGGACGCTGATCATGCCCTGATCACGCTCTGATCACGCCCTGATCACGCCCTGATCACGCTCGCCGCGCCCGAATACTCGCCCGCGGCTCATCACGATTCGCCGATCCAGATAGACTGTTCGACATGATCAAGCCACAGATCAGGTCGCACCACCGTCGCAGCCACTTCCACGCCGCCGTCGCACTGATCTTCCTCGTGGGTCGTGCCGCGTGCGCGCAGATTGTCTTCACCGACGCGACGCAAGCCGCAGGCCTCGGCGGCATCAGCACCGGGCGAGTCTGCCTCGCGGATCTCAACAGCGACGGCCGCCCCGACGCCATCCTCGACCGGCACCGCATCTATCTCAACACGCGCGAGCTAGATACAAACAATCCAGACGCGCCCGGCTCGATCCGCTTCGTCGAAGTCGCTGTGGCCAGCCTCCCCGAACCGCGCGCGGGCGACTGCCTCGTCTTCGCCGACCTCGACAACGACGGCAACGCCGACGCGATCCTGACGCGCTCGCTCGACATCAACGCCAAGGACTTCACGCCGCCGCCAGAGCCAGCGGTAACGAGCTGGTTCAAGGGCCGCGGCGACGGAACATTCGGCGAGCCCATCGCGATCGCCAACGCCACACGCGCCACCACCGCCGCGATTGCAATCGGCGACGTTGATCGCGATGGATTGCTCGATCTCTACCTCGGCAACTGGTACACCACGTATGGCACGAGCAACAAAGCATTCGCGAACGACCTGCTCCTCCAGCGGCGCGACGAGTCAGGCGCCATCACATGGATGCGCGTCCCGCTTCCGGAAGATGGTGGCGCAACGTCACCGGATCCAGACAGCGGCACACCCTTCGGAGATCTCGGCGGCCGCCCGACGTACGGCGTGATGATCGCGTGGTTGTTTGACGAGATTACGAACTACCCAGGCGAGCGACGCCCACAACTCCTGGAGCTCAACTACGGCCGACGCGCGAATCGCCTGTGGTCCGCAACCGGCAGAGTGCCGACGGTGTGGACCTGGACCGACGAAGCGCCGCGGCTC
>JBBQGR010000408.1:0-2713 GCA_038323185.1 Phycisphaerales bacterium
CTACCCCGCCGTCGTCATGGCCGTCGTCGCCGTCGCCGTCACCATCATCGTGGTCTTCGTCGTCCCAAGGTTCGCTTCTCAGTTCGAGGCCGCGGGATCGCAGATGCCCCTCATGACCCGCATCGTCCAGGGCCTGGGCGAGTCCGTCCGCGCATACTGGTTCCTCTATCTCGGCGCACTCGTAAGCGCGTTTATGAGCCTCACCCTCGCGTGGCGCTCGCGCTCCGGCCGGTTCTTCCTCGAGTGCCTCCTCACGCGCGTTCCCTACGTCGGACGAATCCTCGTCGCCGTCACCGCGGGCCGCTTCGCGCGCGTCGTCGCCATCGCCCTCTCCTCAGGCCTCGACATGATCGAGGCCATCCAGGTCGCCGGCCGCTCCACCGGCAGGCCCGTCTTCAGCAAGCAATGCCAGGACATGGGCGAAGCCATGCGCCGCGGCCAGTCCCTCGGCGAAGCTCTCCGCACCACCAACTACATCCCGAGCTTCGCCCAACGCATGATCGGCGCCGGCAAGGACTCCGCCGAAGTCGCCAAGGCCTGCTCAATCGTCGCACGCCACTACGAGCACGAAAGCTCCAACCTCACCAAGAACATCAACACCATCATCGAGCCCATCCTCACCGTCGTCATGGCCGCCATCGTCCTCCTCGTCGCCCTCTCCGTCTTCCTCCCGATGTGGCAGATGGCCCGCCTTAACCACTGACGATCACGTACCCCGACCACGTACCCCGACCACGTACCCCGACCACGTGCCCCGACCACGTGCCACAACCAAGCGCCTCAACCAAGCGCCACAACCAATTCGGGTCTTGACGAAACGGCCGCGGCCCGTGCCGCTCTCGCGCAAGCGCCGCACCCACCCCTACGCTCCGCGCTCGCATGCCCATCCCCCTCCGCTCACCCGAAGAAATCAACGACATCGCCGCGGCTGGCGCGCTCTTCTGGAGCGCACTCCATCGCGCCGCTGCAAAGCTCCGCCCCGGCCAGACCACCGCCCACGCCAACGAACTCATCGCCGCCGAACTCGCGCAGATCAACGCCACCCCCATCCTCCGTGGCTACACCCAGGGCCGCTCGCCCTCTTTCCCCGCCATCGCCTGCATCAGCGTCAACGAGCAAGCCGTCCACGCCGTGCCCGGCCCGCGAATCCTGACCGACGGCGACCTCGTCACCATCGACACCGCCGCCAAACTCCAGGGCGCCCGCGGCATCTGGTGCCTCGACGCCGCCACCAGCGTCGCACTCGGCACGCCCGCCCATCGCGCCACAGCGCTCCTGCTCGCGGCTCGCGCCGTGCTCGACGCCGCCATCCAAGCACTCCAGCCCGGTGCCCCCTGGACCGCCGTCACCGATGCCGCCCGGCGCGCGGCATCTCGCGAAGGAGTCCGCCTCCTCGGCAACTACAGCGGCCACGGCATCGGCCGCCGCCTCCACGAACCGCCACGCCTGGACCTCGGCCCACTCAAGAACCCAGCCGATGAGCGACTCATCCTCCGCCCCGGCATGGTCTTCACCATCGAACCGATCGTGATCGAGCAGACAGAGCGCGTGACGAAGCACGTGACAAAGCACGTGACAGAGCGCGTGACAGAGCACGTCACAACACACGCAACCACACGCACAGCCGATCACCAACACCCACCCGCCGAAGTCACAACAGCCCCAGACGGCTGGACCGTCTCAACCACCGACAACACATGGGCCGCCCACGAAGAGCGCATGATCGCCCTCGAACGATCAGGCCCAAGAATCCTCACACGCTAGATCACCGCCGCGCATCTCAACCCAGCCCGCAAACTCCAGCCGACTCGCCCCAACTCGGCCCAGCGCCTCACCCAGCCAATATCCCTCTCACTCGGCTTCTCCGCGGCCTTCGCTCCCCTCCGCCCCCCGCGTTCAGCATTTCCTCATCCCCAGTCCATCTCTTCTACACTCTTCCACCCCGCCCCTCTGTCTTCCTCTGCGTTCCAAAAACGCCACTCGTCGCGACACCAAGCCACAACTTCAAGACACCGGGACCAAGCCAGAGCGCCTATCATCGTGACCTTCGGTCCGCGGGCCTTTCGGCCCACCGACAACCGAAGCAGTCCGTTCAATTCAGGTGTGCATCAACCGCGCAGGCCCGGCCGCCACGCGGCATGGAGACGGGTCTTCGCATGGGCAAGCAGGACGACAAGTTCACGTTCGAGGCAGTGGTCGTCGAGGCCCTCCCCAACGCCATGTTCAAGGTGCGACTCCCCAACGAGCAAAAGACCCAGGTCCTCGCCTACGTCTCGGGAAAAATGCGGATGAACTACATCCGAATCCTCCCCGGCGACCGAGTTACCGTCGAGATCAGCCCCTACGACCTCTCCAAGGCCCGCATCACCTTCCGCCACTAACTCAAGTGGCACCGGCCTTGAGTAGCGCCAGCCTCCCGCCTGGTGTCCCTCCCCCTCTTCTTTCCCTCCAATCCCTCGCGCGACCCCTCCGGTCGCATGCCCGCTTAGACTTCACAGATTCTTCCCCGTGACTTGACGCGGTGGCCAGCCTAGCATCTAGGCCCCGGCGGTCTCGCCGCGTCACGTCAGGCTATTTGAGCAGAGGTGCTTCATGAAGGTTCGCTCCAGCGTCAAGAAAATGTGCGGTGCTTGCCAGGTTGTCCGTCGCAAGGGCAAATTGCGCGTCATTTGCAAGACCGATCCCAAGCACAAGCAGGTCCAGGGCTGATCCC
>JBBQGR010000409.1:0-2712 GCA_038323185.1 Phycisphaerales bacterium
AGTCCCATCGGGCCGATGCCTCTGCATCTCCCGTCGCAGTGGCGAGCGCGAGTGATTCGAGAGGCCCGCGCCATCGCCGCTGCGACGGGAGATGCAGAGGCATCGGCCCGATGGGACTCACGAGCAGTGGTGGCCGCGCAAACTTCTACGGCGCCGTAGGAGCCGGGCGCAGCCGCGACTCGTGATAGTGGCGGTTGCCCTCGATGAAGGCGTCCATCGCGTGCAGGTCATAGACACCTGTGAAGCGCAGCGACGTCGAGGCCGCGAGAAAACGGGAGGATGGGTCGAACGTGACGGTGACGACCTCGCTGCCGTCGGGGTCCAGCGTGAGGAGCAAGCGGCCCGACGCGGCGTCCCAGAGCCGGACTGCGCCGTCCTCGCTGCCAGTTGCGAAGAGGCGCCCATCGGGCGAGCATGCCAGTGCGGGAATGAGGATCTGGTGCGCGGTGATCTCATCGCGCCGCGAGCGCGAGGGCCAATCGAAGCGCTCGACGGTGCCGTTCTGCGTCGAGGCCAGGAGTGTCGCGCCGTCTGGGCTGAAGACCACCGCCCAGGGCATGGCGCGCGTCGAGATCCGTTCAAGGGCCTGGCCCGTGCTTGGGTTCCATGTCTGGAGCCCGCCCGTGAGCCCGCTGGTCGCGAGCGCGGCACCATCGGGAGAGAAGGCCATCCCCTCGACGCGGCGCTCGAGCTTCGCGAGCGTGCGCAGTGGGCTCAGCGTGCGGAGGTCCCAGATGCGCACGAAGCCCTCGGCGTTGCCGACGGCGAGCAGGTTCTCGTCTGGGCTCATCGCCATCGAGAAGATCTCGGCGCTCGGCACTCCAAGCTCGGCGATGGTGGTCGCGCTCGGCGCATCGATGACGCGGACCACGCCATTCATGCCGCCAGCAACGAGCGTGCGACCATCGCGCAGGAACAGGAGCGAGCGCGTGCGAAAGACGCGCGACTCAGCGCTGACCACGCCGGTGCGTTCGAGGGTGGCGGCATCGAAGATCGCGACGGTTCCGTCGCCCGCGCCGACGGCGATGAGCTTGCCGTCGGGCGAGTAGGCCACGCTGAAGCACCAGGACTCAAAGCCGCCCAGACGTCGCAGCGATGGATTGATCTCCGTGCTGAAGGTGCGGATCAGGCCGTCTTGCGTGAGCGTGACGATGCGGTCGTTGCCGTTCCACGCCGCGGAATAGATGTTCCTTCGCTGACGCGCGATGAGTCGGATGGGTGGTGTCGCGCCGGGCGTTGCAACAAAGAGGGCATCGCCGCTGGTCATGAGCGCCGAGCGTCCGTCGGGTGATGGTTGGTAGTGCCTCACCGGGCCGGTGAACGGTGCATCGATCCTGGCCATCTCCCCCGATGGGATGGCAAATCGCGTGGCGGTGCGGTCGCTGGTCCCCACGATGAGCTCGGCGCTGGACCCACCGAAGGTGAGCATGGTGAGTGAGTAGATCGAGTCGCGCCGGTGCGTGAATACCGGCGTAGAAGTATCGCTGCGGCTCCAGACGTGAACCCGCGCGTTGCGCTCGCGTCCCACCGTGGCGACAAAGGCCGCGTCGGGAGAGACCGCCAGCATCTGAACGGCGCGAGCCTCCGCCTTCCACGAGGCCTTCTCGATGAGCGTTGTCGCGTCCCAGAGCCGCACGCGCCCGTCGTTGCCGCCGGTGGCGATCGTGGTGCCATCGGCGCTGCTGGCCAGCGCGACCACCCCGCCCGCGCCGTGCGGCTGGCCACTTCCGAGCGGTACCGCTGGCGAGCCCCCGTCCATCGGCGCCACAACCACGCGGCCATCGGCGAGCGACATGATGAGCCTCGAACCGTCGGGCGTCGCGAGCAACTGGTACGTGGCGCCAGCACCGGATTGGATCCGCGCGAGCTCCTTCCCCGTGCTGGAATCAAGCGCGAGCACATCGCCGCTGGAAGTGCCAGTGAGCACGCGGTGGCCATCGCGGATCGCGAGGAAGGACGTCGGCCACTCGGGCCCCTTCACCGTTGAGAGGCAAGGGATTCGGTGGTAGAGGTCCCACAGCGCCCATCGCGCGGCGTCGGGATTCGTACCCGTGAGATACGAGCTCCAGAGCCGCTCTTCCGCGAGTGAGAGCCGCCCGAGAAGCGCTTCAAGGCGAGCTCGCTCGATGTCGGCCAGAGAGAGTTCCGCCGCGAGCCTGCTCGAGGCGCTGTTGGCGGCGTCACGCTGCGTCTCGGCGCTGACGCGCTGCGTGTCGGCATCGAGGCGCGCGGCCTCGGACTCACGCGCGAGCGCGCCGTTGCGCGTCGCGAGCACACCGCTGGTGATGCCAAAGACCAGCAGCGAGCCCAGCAGCAGCGCGGCAAGCGAGACCACGGCCCAGTGCCGCCGCGCGAGCTTCCCAAGCACATACGCGGGAGAATCCCGGCGCGCGGCGATGGGCAGCCCAGCGAGCAACCGGCGCAGGTCCTCGGCCATCGCCGCGGCGCTCTGATATCGCCGGTCGCGGTCGCGGTGCATCGCCGTCGCGACGATCAACTCGGTATCGCCCGCGAGCTCGCGCGAGTGGAGCGTGAGGGGCGTGGCGTGGCGCTCGCGAAGGATCCGCGCGGCCTCGGTGATGGGTGTTGAGGAGAAGTCGAACGGGAGCTTGCCCGCCAGAAGCTCATAGGCGATGACACCAAGCGCATACACATCGGTGCGCGTATCCAGCCCCGGGTCGCCCTCGATCTGCTCGGGGCTCATGTAGCTGG
>JBBQGR010000410.1:0-2700 GCA_038323185.1 Phycisphaerales bacterium
CGACCTTGCCTCCGGCCATGTCCTTGATGGCGTAGCCGAGCGCCGCGAGCTGGTCGCGGATCGCGTCGCTGGCCTTGAAGTCCTTGGCAGCGCGGGCGTCGCGCCGTTGACGCAGCAGCGATTCGGCCTGCGGATCGGGCGTGAGGCCGGGCGCGAAGACGCCGATGTCCGTCGCGATTGCGGCCGCAGGGCGCTCAAGGCTCAGAACTCCGATGATCGCATCGATCTCCTTCAGGAGCGCGGCCTCGGCGGGGCCGGGGTGATCGATGGCATTCATCCAGGTATTGATCTCGGCGAGCGCGAGCGCGATGTTGAGGTCGTCGTGCAGCGCGTGGGCGATTCGTTCGCGGCACGTGGTCGTAGCCGCGTGCGATGAACTTCCCGGCGCGGCGGGCGTCGCCGCGGCCAGATCCGCGAAGCGGCGAAGGCGCTCGACCATGCGCTGGCTGTCAGCAAGGCCCTGCATCGTGAAGTTGGCGTTGCTGCGATAGTGCGTCTTGATCAGTTCAAGGCGCAGCGCGGCGGGCTCGATGCCCTTGCCGCTCGGCGGCGGCGCGAAGAGATCCCGCGCCGTGAAGAAGTTGCCCTTGCTCGTGCTCATCTTCGTGCCTTCGACCAGCAGGAATCGCGGATGGAACCACGTCGAGGCGAAGGTCGCGCCGCTGGGGTTCACATTGAACGCGCCGCACGATTGCGCGATCTCGCACTCGTGATGCGGGAAGATGTTGTCCTCGCCGCCGGAGTGCAGATCGATGAGCGGCGAGTTTCCTCGTGTGATGGCGGGCAAGCCGCCTGCCTCGTCGCCGCCGACAAGGCGTTCCAGGCTCATCGCCGTGCACTCGATGTGCCAGCCCGGGTACCCCTCTCCGAAGGGGCTCGGCCACTTCATGATGTGGCTCGCGTCTTCCTTCCAGAGCAGGAAGTCGGCGGGATGCTTCTTTCCGGCCTGATTTGATGCCGAAACGCGCCCGCCCTCGCCCTCTTTGAGATGGTCGAGCGTGTTGCCGCTGAGCCTGCCATAGTCGGGGAACTTGCGAACATCGAAGTACACGACGCGCGAGCCGGGCTCGCCGACGACGTACGCAAAGCCTCGCTCCACCAGCCGCACGATGACGGCAATCATCCCCTTCACGTGCTCGGTCGCACGCGGCATGAGCGTGGGGTCTTGCTTCGCTTCGATAGCGACCTTCAGGCCGAGCCGTCGCGCGTCATCCTTGAAACGCTCCTCATAGAAGCGCGCGATCTGGTACGGATCGCGCGGGTCGATGTCCGCGCCCGGCGGCAGCTTCCCGGCCTTCTTCGCCTCCGCGATGCGCTGGCCCGCGACGGCCATCTTGTCCTCGCCGCCACCATCCGCGGCGTCGTCATCGGTCATGTGCCCGACATCGGTGATGTTCATTACATGCGTCACGCGCCGCCCATGCGTGCGCCGATGCGCGGCCTGCTCAGCAGTCTCGGTCGAAAGCTCGCACAGCGGCGACTCAACAAAGCGGCGCAGCAGATCCGCCGCGAGGAAGCTGCGGAAGTTCCCAATGTGGGCATCGTCATAGACCGTCGGCCCGCACGAGTAGAACGTGACGTGCGCGGGATCGGAGGGCTTGAACTCCTCGATCACTTTGGTCAGCGTGTTGTAGAGCCGAAGTGGCATGGGGCGATGGTACGCGGCGGAGAAAGTGGTCGAGTGCCTTCGGTGGTTTGGAGTTGATGAGTGAATGACGCTGGCAGCTTCCCACTTGACCACTCGGCCACTTAACCACTCAACCACTTCTTCTCAGCGGCCCTCCAGCCGCGCACGCGTCTTCTCTCCGAGCTTGCGTGGCGCGAAGATGGCGTTGCTCTGGTTGAGGCCCGTGCCGACGGGGCGGGCGGGGCCGAGCCTGATGCGGTCGGCCGCGCTCTTGGCGTTGGCCTTGCTGAACTCAAGGCCGATGAACTCGCGGCCGAGCGCTCTGGCCATCACGCCCGTCGTGCCGCTGCCGAGGAATGGATCAAGAACGATGTCCTCGGCGTTCGACGTTGCGCGAATCACACGATCAAGATAGATCTCGGGCAACTGGTTGTCGTGACCCGGGCGGCGTTCAAAGTTGTTGCCCGTGATGCGGCCCCAGTACTGCCCGTACCACACGTCCAGCGGCACGCGCATGCCCGGCGGCATGCCATCCTTCTTCGACTGCGTGCGCGGATCAAAGTACGTCGTCGCGCGGTCGCTGGGTTCCAGAACCTCCATCAGGTTCCACACCGGCTGTCCGCCCGGCTTGATGAAGTGCAGCGCGTGCACCTTGCTGTTGATGAAGCGCCGCTTGGTGTTCTGCCCGAAGCGATAGTGCCAGATGCACCAGTTCTCCATGTGTAGCCCAAGCCGTTTGAGCTCAACCACGATCTCCGCGGCCCAGTCGTCGGGAATGTTCACCCAGAACGAACCACCCGGCCTTAGCACGTCGGCACACAACCCGAGCCACTCGCGCGTGAACGCGAGATACTCCTCGGCGGGCATCGCATCGTCCCACGTGTCATAGACCTTGGGCGCCTTGATCGCCTTGCGCGGATCTGGAGATCCGCCCTCGTCCTTCCAACGGTCGTAGTCGCGCTTCCAGTTGAAGGGCGGGTCAGCAAAGATGAGCCCGACCTTGCCGCGCTCCTCGAGATTCTTCAGCAGTGGGCGGCAGTCACCGACATAGACGCGGGCGCGCCCGAGCGGCC
>JBBQGR010000411.1:0-2691 GCA_038323185.1 Phycisphaerales bacterium
AACGACCCGCATCGCTCCCGCGCTCGAGCGACGATTCAGCACGATGGGCAGCATCACGTCCCAGGCCTCATCGTTGCTCGCGTTGGAAGTTGTGATCCCCATGAAGTCCGCGAGCTGCTCGCGCCAGTGCGGCGCGGCCTCCCCAGTCGGATACGCGTGCAGCGCAAAGTACCGCATCGCCGCGATCAGCCGCGAGTACACGACGTCCCGGATCGGCAAGCGCAGTGCGCGGGCAAACTCAAAGTCTCGGTCATCGTGCGCTGGCACCGCCATGATCGCGCCCGTGCCATACCCAGCCAGCACATAGTCCGCGATGAAGATCGGAACACGCAGGCCCGTCGCGGGGTTGATGGCGTACACCCCGGTGAAGACGCCGGTCTTCTCGGCGTCGTCGCCCGTGCGCTGCTCATCGCTCTGTTTCGATGCGTACGCGCGATACGCCGCTACCGCGTTCTTGGGCGAGGTGAACCCGCCCTGGGGCGCGCCCGGGAAGGTCCCCTTCCACGGCGCAGGAATGGTGACGCCCTCAGGCCACGCTGCTGGCACGATCGCGTCCACCAGCGCGTGCTCGGGGCTCAGCACGACATACGTCGCTCCAAACAGCGTGTCGGGACGTGTCGTGAAGACGCGGATCTTCTGGGGTTGGGCCAAACCCTCCACCCCAAACTCCACCTCCGCACCCTCGCTCCGCCCGATCCAGTTCTGCTGCATCAGCTTGATCGGCTCCGGCCAATGCAGCGGCTCCAGATCCTTGAGCAGCCGCTCCGCGTACGCCGTGATCCGCATGATCCATTGCTTCAGCGGCCTGCGATACACCGGATAGTTCCCGCGCTCGCTCCGCCCCTCCGACGTAACTTCCTCGTTCGCGAGCACCGTCCCCAGCATCGGGCACCAGTTCACCGGCACCTCATCCACATACGCCAGCCGGTGCGCATCCAGCTCGCTCGCCCGCTCCATCGCGCTCATCACGCTCCAGAGCTTCTTTCCCCGCGGCGTCTTCTCTCCCGAAGCAAACATCGCCTCCAGCTCCCGGATCGGACGCGCACGCCCCGCCTCCACGTCGTACCACGCGTGGTAGATCTGCAGGAAGATCCACTGCGTCCAGCGATAGAACTCCGGGTCCGTCGTCGAGACGCTTCGCCGCCGCTCGTGCCCAAGCCCAAGCCGGCGCAGCTGCACCCGCATCGTCGCGATGTTCTTCTCCGTCGTGATGCGCGGATGCGTGCCCGTCTGCACCGCGTACTGCTCTGCGGGCAGGCCGAAGGAATCAAAGCCCATCGCGTGCACCACGTTGTAACCCGTCATCCGCAGGTACCGCGCGTAGATGTCCGTCGCGATGTACCCCAGCGGATGCCCGACATGCAGCCCAACCCCGCTTGGATACGGGAACATGTCCAGCACAAACTTCTTCGGCCGCGTCTCATCAAACCCTGCCTCACCAGGGTTCAGCGCGCGATACGCATCCACAAGGTCCCACCGATCCTGCCACAACGCCTCAATCCGCCCCGCAAGCGCGGCGGAATAGCGGTGGGGGAACGACTCGGACCCGACGGACGACGGCGTGATAGGTTCAGAAGACATCGCCGCCACTGTAGTGACGCGTACGCACCACGACCGCCGTTGCAGCCCACCCACCCACGCAGCCCAACCGTAAGGACGCCCTCTCGCCCATCCTCTCCTTCGCGCCCTTTCCCCGCGCACCGGTATCATCCTCAGCGCATCTCCAGCACTCTGCGAGAAGCACCATAAAGCACGTCGCCACTCTCACGCTCCTGTCCCTTCTCACGCTCGTCCCAGCCTGCGGCAGCTCCGCCAAGGTTGACTGTCGCGCCACCACCGTCGGACAGGAACTCAAAGACCTCGACAAGCCCGCAACCGCGGCCTCCTCACCGAGGACGAGTACAACCGCAAGCGCAGCGAGATCATGAGTCGCGACGAAGCCTCTCCCTCTTCACCACCCTCCCAGAGCACACCCATGCCAAGGCCAACCCAAATCCTTCTCGTCCTACCCCTCTTCTGTCTCTCAGCGATCCTCCCCGGCTGCAGCTCCCCGCCGCCCGCAGCACGCATCAGAATCTGAAGCTCGGCACCCCAAAGCGCGACGTCATCGCCGCCTTCAAGAACGGCAACACCGTCAAGCTTGGCGCCGCCAGCCTCAATGGACTCGACATCGAAGAATGGAAGACCGAAGCCTTCCGCGACCGCAAGGGCGGCAAGGACCTCTTCGTCGCCTTCCTCTACTTCGCCAACGACCAGCTTGTCGACTCGAGTGATTCTCGCATCAACTTCCGCGAGAACGAAGCCATGATCCAACGGTGGAAGGCGAGCATCGCGCCAGCCAAGTAGCACCACACCACAAGTCCCAGATCAAAGTGCCCAGCGCAAGTGCAACGATCGTTCCCGAGCTCTGGCGGGAATGATCGTGGTCTTGCGTAGACACCAGTAAGCCGCGCCCTAAAACTCCGCCTGCTTGGGCGCCCGCGGGAATGGGATCACGTCGCGCACGTTCTGCATCCCAGTCAGGAACATCATCGCTCGCTCAAACCCAAGCCCGAACCCAGCGTGCGGCACGGTTCCATACCGCCTCAGATCGCGGTACCACCAATATTCCTTGATCGGCAGCCCCATCTCCGTGATGCGAGCATCCAGCACATCAATCCGCTCCTCGCGCTGGCTGCCGCCGATGATCTC
>JBBQGR010000412.1:0-2686 GCA_038323185.1 Phycisphaerales bacterium
TGGTTCCTTGGAGTCGGTGGATGAGAGGGCGGCGGGCGCGGCTTGCTGCTTCTTCGCCGCCTCCTCGGACTGGCGGATGAGGGTGTCGAGCTTGGGACCGCTGGCGGGCTGGGCGAGCGCGATGACCGCGAGGCCAGCGATGACCGCCGCGGCGATGAAGAGGATGACGAGGGTTGCGAGTTTCATGGGGTGAATCCAGGAGAGACTGGAGACTGGGGAAGAACGAGGAGAGAAATTCGGAGTTGGTGTTTTGGCTTGCTGCTTGTATCCCTGCTGTATTCGCGGGTTGTGGTTCGGGAGATGTTGTTGGCTGAGGTTTGGATGCCGCGAGGGCTTGCGGGTTGCTCGGAATGCGGCATACTGGCGAAAGCACTGGGTACGGCGCCTGGGTGCTGGTTCTGAAGGCGGAAGCGGGGCTTTTGGAGGCTCGGCGATAATGAGGCAAGTGTTGGCCGTTGTTGTCGGGTATGTCGTGATGTTTGCGATGGTCTTTGCGACGTTCACGAACGCGTACTTTGCGATGGGCACGGATCGGGCGTTTCGGCCCGGGACCTACGACATCTCGGTGCTTTGGATCGTGGTGAGTGTGGTGCTCAGTCTGATCGCCGCGGCGGTGGGCGGCTTCGTCTGTGCGAAGCTCTCGAAGGGTGGGCGGTTGGTGTGCTTGCGGGGGCGCGACCGGCGTTCAATCGGCGGCCATGAGCAGTAGGGAAGAAGTCACGCCAGCAGCGAGGTTCCGGTCATCTCTGCGGGCTTCTGAATGCCGCCGATGTCAAAGAGCGTTGGCATGATGTCCGCGAGGCGGCCGCGTTGCTGGCGAGCGGCGGGGCTGAACCACTTGCTCACGTCCTGATCGCCTCGCAGCGTGCGAGCCTTCAAGGCCTCCCCCAGCTTTGCTACCACGATCAGCGGCACGTCATAGACCGTGTGGGCGGTGTGGGGCGAGCCGGTGGCGGGGTCGAACATCTGCTCGGCGTTGCCGTGGTCTGCGGTGACGATGAGTGCGCCGCCGCGGGCGAGGGTGGCGTCGACGAGGATGCCGACGCAGCGATCAACGGCGGCGCAGGCCGCGATGGCGGCGTCGAGCCTGCCGGTGTGGCCGACCATGTCGGCGTTTGCGAAGTTGACGACGAGGACGTCCTCGCAGTCTGGAGCGCGAAGCCGCGCGGCGGCCGCCTCGCAGACCTGCTCGGCGGACATCTCGGGCTTCATGTCGTACGTCGCGACCTTCGGGCTCTGCGGGTTCTCGCGCTTCTCGCCGGTGAAGGGCTCGTCGCGATAGTCGTTGAAGAAGAAGGTAACGTGCGGGTACTTCTCTGTCTCGGCATCGCGGAACTGGCGGAGGCCGTGCGTGCTCAGCCAGTCGCCAGCGATGTTGGTCATGCGCGGCGGGCGCGGGAAGGCGACGGCGCTGACATGAGGCGTCAGCTTTTCCCAGTAGTCGGTCATGGTGACGTAGAAGAGATCAAGCTTTGTGCCGCGGTCGAAGCCGGCGATGCCGGAGTCTGGGCTTGGCTTGATCCTGGCCCACTGATCATCGGGGAAGACGAAGGCCGCAGAGATTTCGCGAGGGCGATCACCTCGGTAGTTGTAGAAGATGACGCTGTCGCCAGACTGGATGCGCGAGGCTGCGACGGCGGCGTCGCTCTCGCCGATGGTGCGGGGCGTGATGAACTCATCGCCGGTGAGGTTGGGCGCGGTGGGATGGTCGTAGTAGTTCTGGATCGCCTCGCCCAGCGATGTGTAGCGCGGGACGGTGGTGCGGCCGTTCGCCACGGCGTGGCCGGTGAGCGCGTCGAACGCTTGCTTCACGCGCTCCCAGCGGTAATCGCGATCCATGGCGTAGTAGCGGCCCACGATGGTCGCGACGCGGCCGGCACCGATGTCGCGCAGTCGCGACTCGATCTGCTCGGCGTAGCTCTTGCCCGTGAAGGGGCCAGAGTCGCGCCCGTCACCGAAGAGATGAATGAAGATCTGACCGGGCGCTACGCCAAGCTTCTTCGCGGCGACGACGATCGCGTAGAGATGTTCGAGCAGGCCATGCACGCCAGCATCGGAGGCGATGCCCATGAGGTGGAGGTTGCGTTGGATGGCCCGGCGGTCCTCGCCGGTCTTGTGTGACGCGTCCGAAGCAGCAACGGCACATCGATCGATCGCGGCCTTGATCGCCGCGTTGGTGTGCAGGCCGGCCTCGCAGGCCTTGGTCATGACGAGGCTTTCCTGCGGCACGATTCGGCCCGCGCCGATGTTCTGGTGGCCAACTTCGCTGTTTCCCATCGTGCCACCAGGAAGGCCGACGTCCTCGCCGCTGGTCTTGATGAGGGTCCAGGGGTACTCGCGCATGAGCTGATCGGCCACGGGCGTGAGGCCACGAAGCGAGGCCTGCTTCACGGCGTCGAAGGGCTCGTGGGATGGGTTTGGATTGGCGCCCCAGCCATCGCGGATGATGAGAACGAGCGGGCGCGGGGAGGGTGTGTGGGAGGGGGGCATAAGGGAGTGTAGAGCGGGGAGGGTGAGGAATAGACCGCCAAGCGGAGGAGTGAAAAGCGGGGTGATTTCGGCTGTGCCTCACCCTGATGAGCAGCTATCTAAACTTTCTAGCGAGCTTCCCTCGCTTACGAAGGTTAAGCAACTTTTGAACAATGTTATCATCGGTCGGGGCTGAACCCACAAATGCGTTCGGCCG
>JBBQGR010000413.1:0-2686 GCA_038323185.1 Phycisphaerales bacterium
GCCGCCAAAGGCCTTGAGGAGTGCGCGGGCGATGGCGTGATTGGGGCTTCGGAGTGCGACGGTTTCGCCGCCGCCGGTGACCGAGAGGGGGACGAGCGGGCCTCGGGGAACGATGATGGTGAGTGGGCCGGGCCAGAAGGCCGCGGCGAGTGCCGCGGCGCGCGTGGGCCAAGAAGCGACGAGTCCGGGCGCGAGGATCGCGGCGTCGAGCACATGGACGATGAGGGGGTTGTGGGCCGGGCGACCTTTGGCTTCGAAGACGCGGGCGACTGCTTCGGCGCTAAGCGCGTCGGCACCGAGTCCGTAGACGGTTTCGGTTGGGAATGCGACGAGGTGGCCGGCGCGAAGGCGAGCAGCTGCGTCGGCAATCTCGCGTGGAGTTGCCAGCGGCGTGGCGTGCGCGTCTGGATCGAGATTGCTTGCGGGCTTGGCGCGGCCTGACATGCGTCAACCGTACGAGCTATCGCGGCGCGTCGGGTGATGTGGCTGGCGGCGTGGCGGGGGTGAACGTCGGCACGGGTGGTTCGGAGGCGGGTGGGGCTGCCGGGGTGGATGCCGGAGCGGATGCCGGAGTTGATGCAGGCGCGGGCGAGGTGATGGGCGCGGCGGGCGCGGGCTGGGGCTGGGTGCTGACTGGCGTTGCTTCGGGCCTTGCCGCGGCGGGCTGCTGCGGGTCGAAGTTTGGCACGTCGAGCGGGACGAGTCCATCGGCGTTTGGCACCTGCAGCATGATGCGGTTGCGCTCGAGCGCCGTGCCCATGGACTGGAAGAGCTCGGCGATGGCGGTGTGATAGGCGACGAGGGCCTGGACTTCGTCGCGCTCGGCGGTTGCGAGCGACTCTTCGCGGTTGAGTTCGAGGTCGAGGCGCTCGACGGTGAAGCCCTGAAGCGTGTCCTTCTCGACGAGGAGGACGCGGAGAACCTCGGCGGCGCTGAGGCGGCTGGTGCGGGTCTGTCCGATCAACTGATAGTTGAGCTGCGCGCGTTCGAGGGAGCTCTTGACTTCTTCGACGACGTCCTTGACGGCGTTTCGGTAGGCGATGGTGGACTGCATGCGCTCGAGGTTGCGACGGCGAAGGCCAGCTTCGGCCGCGCGATTGCCGATGGGCACTTCGAAGACCAGTCCCGCGACGTAGTCGACAAAGTCTGTGTCGAGCGTGTCGCCCCAAGCCTCGCCCGCGGTGTTGTCGAGGGTTTCGAGGCGGGCTTGGAGGCGGAGCTGGAAGTCTGGCAGGGTCTGGTTTCGCGCCACGATCTGGCGGATGCTGGCGTCGTCGATTGAGAGGATGGCCTGCTGCACTTCGGGGCGGCTGACGATGGCGGTGCGGATGCTCTCGACGAGGCTGAACTGGATGGGCTGGTCGGGCATCGAGTCGATGGGGATCAGCACGACCTCGGATCCGACGGGGATGTTGGGATCGTTGACGAGGCTCTTGAGGCGCGTGCTGATGAGCCGGAGCTGTGTCTGCGCGCGGAGGACGTCGGCGCGGCGGCGTTCGACTCGGGCGCGACTGTCTGCGATCTGGGCCTGATTGGCGTCGATGCGGGCGCGCTGCTCGAGCTGATCGCGGACTTTGATGCCGCGCTCCAAGAGGCGGGTGAGAATGAGAAGGTCGTGCTTGGCCTGAACGAGTTCCCAGTAGGAGCTCTCGACCTGCGTAGCGGTGCGGATCATGTCGCGGCGGAGCGTCTGGACAGCGTTTCGCTCGATGTTGCGTGCGAGGCGGACCTCGGCCTGCGTGACTTCGGAGCCTGCGCCGCGGAGAAGGGGCTGGTCCCACTGCATCGCGATGGCGACATTCTGTGCGGGGTTTGGGCTGGTGATCTGGTTGTTGGTGCCGTCGTCGCGGTAGCCCTGATCGACCTGGAGGGTGTATCGACCGCCGCCGATCAAGGTGCGCCGGACGCCAGCCTGCCCGGTGACGGACTGGAACTCATCTGAACGCACGGGGCTGAGGGCTCCGCCGGCGAAGCCGGTCTGGGCGCGGGGCGAATCGGTGTTGTTCCAGGTGAGGTTGGAGAAGAGAACCCAGTCGAAGGCGGCTTCGGCGCTGGCGACCTGCGCCTCGCCGACTGCGGGGCCGAGGCGTGCGAACTGCAGCGCGAGGTTGTGGTCAACGGCGGTACGGATGGCGCTGCCTAGGGTGATCTCGAGGGCTTCGACGGGCTCGCCGTGGAGGTTGTCGCCGAGATCGAGCGCGACATCGGCGTAGGAGTTGATGCCAGCCATCTTCTCGACCTCGCCCATCATCTCGGGCTTGATGCCCAGCCCCTGGGAGAGATCGACGCGGCGTGTGACGATGGGGCGCGGGCGGCGCTGCGGCTCGCGAAGCTCGCGCTGCGCGGCGTCGACGACGGAGCGGCGGATGGTGCTCTCGCTCTGGTCCAGGAGGGGGGAGCTGCTGCCGCAGCCCGCGAGGATGAGTGGGAGAAGGAGGGCGAGCGTCGTTGCGCGGCCTGCGCTTCCGGCGCGGTGCGCGAGCGAGGCCGGGCCGTGGTGGTTCCGGTAAGGCTGCGTGGGAGATGTCGGTCGCGCTGCGGGCGAAGTAATTCGCATTGGGATTCCGAACGTAGCGATCGGCCTGGGCGGGGTCAACGCGGAGCCATCCGCGGCGTCGCGAGCCGATCGGTCTGTGTTTGGGTGAGGGCCTTGGTCACGGCCCGAACTGCCCCGGCGCTCCGTGGC
>JBBQGR010000414.1:0-2675 GCA_038323185.1 Phycisphaerales bacterium
GCACAGTGCCGCGCGAGTACATCCCGGCGGTGGGCCAGGGCGTCAAAGAAGCGCTACTGACCGGCGGACCGGCCGGCTTCCCGATCGTCGACATTAAGGCCACCCTCTACGACGGCTCCTACCACGAGGTGGACTCGTCGGAGATGGCCTTCAAGATCGCCGGCTCGATGGCCCTCAAAGAGGGTGTGCCGCGCGCCGCGCCGGTCGTGCTGGAGCCGATCATGCGCGTCGAGGTTGTCACGCCGGAAGAGTTCATGGGCGATGTCATCGGCAACCTGAATTCGCGCCGCGGGCGCATCGAGGGCATGGAGATGCGCGCCGGAGCACAGGTGGTTGGCGCCTTCGTGCCGTTGGCCAACATGTTCGGCTACACGACCGAACTGCGTTCCATGACGCAGGGCCGCGCGACCTCCACGATGGAGTTCGATCATTACGAGCCGCTGCCACCCAGCCTCGCGCAGGAGCTGGTGGCGAAGAATCAGCGCTCATAGAGCGCACACGCTAGCGCAATGAGGGCCAGCGGGCGGACCGCTGACCATGGCAACTGGGTTACAGCACAGGGAGGCTGAGGGAGTGGCCAAGCAGAAATTTGAGCGGACGAAGCCGCACATCAACGTGGGCACGATCGGACATGTAGACCACGGCAAGACGACCTTGACGGCGGCCATCACCAAGACGTTGGCCTTGAAGGGTGAGGCGTCGTTTCGCTCGTTCGACTCGATCGACAACGCCCCCGAAGAGCGCGAACGCGGCATCACCATCGCCATCGCGCACGTCGAGTACGAGACCGACAAACGCCACTACGCGCACGTCGATTGTCCGGGCCACGCCGACTACATCAAGAACATGATCACCGGCGCGGCGCAGATGGACGGAGCCATTCTCGTCGTCAGTGCGCCGGACGGCCCCATGCCGCAGACGCGCGAGCACATCCTCCTGGCGCGTCAGGTCGAAGTGCCGGCCATGGTCGTCTTCCTCAACAAAGTCGACATGATGGACGACGAAGAGCTGCTGGAACTGGTCGAGCTGGAAGTGCGGGAACTGCTCTCGAACTACGGCTTCCCGGGGGATGAGATCCCCATCGTGCGCGGCAGCGCGCTGGGCGCCTTGTCGAGCGACTCCAAAGACCCGGCGGCGGCCGAGTACGCCTGCATCTGGGAACTGATGCAGGCGGTGGACGACTACATCCCCACGCCCGAACGGGCCATCGACCAGCCCTTCCTGATGCCGATCGAGGATGTGTTCGGCATCAAGGGGCGTGGCACAGTGGTGACGGGGCGCATCGAGCGCGGGCAGGTCAAGCCGGGCGAGACGGTCGAGATCGTGGGCATGGGCTCCAACCGCCAGATCGTAGTGACTGGCGTGGAGATGTTCCAGAAGACGCTGGACGCGGGCGTGGCGGGCGACAACGTGGGCTGTCTGTTGCGTGGGGTGGACCGCGAGGACGTGCAGCGCGGACAGGTGTTGGCCAAGCCGGGCTCGATCAAGCCGCACACCAAGGTGCAGGCCGAGGTGTATGTCTTGGGCAAGGACGAAGGCGGGCGGCACACGCCCTTCTTCCCCGGCTACCGGCCGCAGTTCTACATTCGCACGACCGATGTGACGGGTGAGATCCAGTTGCCGGAAGGCGTGGAGATGGTCATGCCGGGCGACAACATCCAGATGGCGGTGGAGTTGATTACGCCGGTGGCCATTGAAGAAGGCTTGCGCTTTGCCATTCGCGAAGGCGGCCGCACCGTCGGCGCTGGCGTCGTCACCAGCATCACCGCGTAGGACGAGAGAGAGCGTGTATCGCCGGCTTGACGTGGGCGATACACTTCTCTATTGGTCATGGATTCTGGGAGTGGCGGAGCTGCCTCGCGCTGCCCGCCCAACGCGAACGGGCATAGGTTATAATGGCGAAGAAGGGCAAGGCTGATCGGCTGGTGATCACGCTTGAGTGCACGGAGTGCCGCGAGCGGAACTACACCACCGAGAAGAATCGGCGCAAGGACACGGCCAGGCGGGAATAGCGGACGTGCTGTCCCCGCTGTCGCGTGCATCGCGCACACCGCGAGACGCGCTAGCGAGCCGGCGCAGCTGCCCCGCAACTCGTTGCGCAGCAGCGCAGGCACAATACAGGGTCGTAGCTCAATTGGTAGAGCAGCGGTCTCCAAAACCGCAGGTTGGGGGTTCGAGTCCCTTCGGCCCTGCCCCTTCCCCCGCCGGGAACGGGGATACTCCGTATCCGAATAGGTTGGGGGTCGGGGCGGAGCCGCTGCTCGCCCCGTCATTGTGTTTGAGAGAGCGGCGGCGAGCAGGTCAAGGTCCAGGAGCGGGCCACGCGGGCAGGCTCCAGGGCGCGGATTGGGGAAGGTCTGATGGCAACCAGGACGAGCGGACGAACCACAACCACAGACGCGGGCGCCCGCGACTCCGGCCGAAGTGGCGCCCAGACCGATCGCCCAGAGCGCTCCGAACGCCGCGAGCGCAATAAGCAGGCGCCGCAGCGTAGCAACCCATTGAAGTCGGTTCAGTCGCTGTACCGGGACACGATGACCGAGATTCACAAAGTCTCGTGGCCCGACCAGCAAACGACACGCAACTTGACGTTGATCGTGATCGGCACGGCCGTTGTGTTGGGCGCGTTGTTGGGCGGCATCGACGCTCTCTTTGTCCGTCTCTGGGAGTGGATC
>JBBQGR010000415.1:0-2673 GCA_038323185.1 Phycisphaerales bacterium
CGAGCGACTGATCGGCACGGGCGGCGCAATCATCTTCAAGGGCTCGGGCTTCTACATCACCGACTATCGCAGCGAGTCGTACAAGAAGGGTGAGAAGTCCGCAGCGCCAGCGCCCGAGACGACCGCCGCCAAGCCCTCGACCACCGAAGCCGCGCCCGCAGCGCAGCCAGCGGCCAAGCCCGCCGCGTCCGAGCCCGCCGCGAAGACATCGCCCAAGTCCGAGCCCACCAAGGCAGCATCCAAATCCGCGAAGAAGCGGCCATCGTCATCGAAGCGTTAGAAACGCCGCGCAACGTCGGTCACGTGTGCGAACGGAGCCACCAGATGCGCATCATCGGCCACGGCGTTGATCTGGTTGAAGTGGCCCGCATCGCTGAGGTTCTGTCGCGACATCCCGAGCGATTTCTTGATCGCGTCTTCTGTCCCGCCGAGCGCGAGCGCGGCGCTGGATCGCCGAGATATGCCGAGCATCTCGCCGCAAGATTCGCCGCGAAAGAAGCCGTCTTCAAGGCGCTCTCAACTGGCATGATCTGCGTCGGCTGGTGCGACATCGAGGTCGTGACGCTCGCGAGCGGCGCACCAACGATTCGCCTCCACAGGCGCGGCGCCGACTACGCCCGGGCCCTGGGCATCACAGAGTGGCACCTGTCACTCTCGCACACGAGCACGACGGCGATGGCCTCGGTGATCGCGGTCGGCGAGTGAATGCTCTCGCCGCGTCATTGCGCTCGGGCCGCGCGATCAACCGGGGCCCGCAGGTGCGGCAGGGTTCGTCGCTGCGGCCTCCGCGGCCTGCTGGACCTTGGCCTTCTCGGCCTCGCGTGCCGCGAGGAAGGGCGTGAAGACTTCCGTGTACCACTTGCGCCACAGCGGCGTGTTCCAGCCGAACTCACGCGTTGATTGGCCCCACTCGCGCGAGCTCATGTCGGTCAGCGCGCTATTCATGTCAACGCTGTACGTGATGACCACCGCGTCGATGACGCGCAGCACGGTCCCGTCCGTTACGACGCTGAGCTCCGGATCGAACGCGACGGCGTTGGGGCCGACGACTGGCGTGAGGTCGCTGACGAATGCGGTCTGAGTTCCGACAGCGATCCACGCGAGTGCCCCTTGGCCGCTGCCGACGCCGCCGCTTCCGGTGCCCGCGCCGCCCGAGCGCGGCCCTTGCACCTGGCCGTTGATCAGCCACGGGATCGCCTCGATGATTCCCAGCGAGTTCACAACGCCGCAGGCGTTGCGGACGATCTTGTCGTTGCGTGAGGTCAGTCCCTGGTACGCCGCGAGCTTCACTTCGTCGGGCGTCTTGCCGAGCTTGCGTGTGCGATCGCGCACGCGGTCGAGCGCGGCGGCGCGGATCTCATCAGACGGATCGAAGATCGCCATCCAACCGAGGCACGCGTCGCCCTCGCGACCTTCGTGGTCGCGGAAGTGGTCGAGCAACGCGGTGCGGACATCGACGCCCTCTTCACCGAAGATGTCGAGCAGCATCGGGAAGTACGCCGCGTCCACGTACTCGCGCATCTTGACGATGCCTTCCTGGCGAGCCTGGCCGCGGCGCTGTCCGAAGTGCGCGAAGCGAAGCTTCTTCAGATCCTTCTCGGCGGACTTCCGGACCTTCTGCTGTGCGGCCCACGCGCGGACCGGCGCGCTTTGTGGATCGATGATGTGCGGCCGGATCCACTCGGGGATCTCTTCCTCGCTTACGGAAGTGGGCGTGTCGCCGCCGCCGACTGTGGCCGCGGGCTGGACCATCTGTGCCAGCGTGACCGTGCCACCGGCCGCGAAAGCGCAGGCGAGGAGGAGTGCACGGATCGTTGGGCTGAGGCGTTGGCTCATGAAGGGCGTCCAGTCTGCGGCGCTCGCGTGCTGCGTGCGATGGCTCGGTCCGCACGCCCACCAGCCCGCACTAACGCGGCCGCTGCTGATTTGTACGGACGTGCGCCCAGCAGGGTGCGAGATCGCGAGGATTTTCGCCGCGGCGATCACTCGGCCGCGACGACCCGCGCGTCCTTTCCAACCCGAACGCGAACCTGATCTGCCTCGGCACGGGTCCGGAAACGCCCGAGCCGCACCGCGTGCAGCGGCTGGGCCTTTGTCGATGTGATCGTCACGACGCGGGCGGGCGCGATGGAGTTAAGTCGCGCGGCGGTCGCATCGGCGGTGCGGCGGTTGCCGAACGCGCCGGCCTGCACCGTGAAGCCGCCGGTGCCTGTCTGGGCTGTGGAGGTGCCGGTCGAAGCTCCGCCCGCGGCGGTTGTTGGCCCGTGGCCCGCGAGGCGATCCCCGATCAACACGCGCAGGGTGACATCAGTGACGACGCGCTCGCGCGCGGTCTCCCATGTTTTCTGGGCCTGATCGCGCTGGCCGAGTCGCATCATCGAGTCGCCGGCGTACATCAGCGAACGGGCGGACTCATCGCCCGAGAGCTTGTCGCCAGCCTTTTCCAGAAGTTCTACGGCCGCGGCGTGGTCGCCGCTCTCTTGTGCGATGAGTCCGAGCGTTGCGGCCGCGTTGCCGGAAATCTCGCGATCGCCGCTGCCAACGACGGGTTCGAGCCAGCGGCGTGCGTCGGCGTTGCGGTCCAGCGCGTGGACGCTCATGCCAGCGTAGAGCGAGGCGCGGTCGGACTCGTAGCCTCGGGTGCGCTGGACTTGTGCCGACGCGACCTCATAG
>JBBQGR010000416.1:0-2672 GCA_038323185.1 Phycisphaerales bacterium
GCCGATGTACTTCACCAGGCGGTCGTGGTCGCGATCGGCGAGGGCGTATCGGACCGAGTCGCGGCCGGTGAAGGCCTTCAGGCGCTGGGCGAGCTCGGCGACGGTGGCGGGCTTATCGAGCACAAGGCGGCGGCCGCTGCCGGCGCTGCGCTTGGGCTGGGGCGTGAGCTCGTAGGCGTCAATGGCGGGCTCTTCGTAGGGATGAAAGCGGCGGAGCGTTTCGAGCGCAAGGGGGAGCGCGGCCTTGGAACAGACCATCTCAAGGCGAAGTTCAAAGACGCGTTCGAGCTCGCCGCGATGGCCGATGGCAGGGTTGGATGTTTCGCTGCCGAGGAAGGTGCCGGTGCCGGGGCTTGAGAAGGAGCAGACCTTGTAAGCACCGATGATGCCCGCGCCAGCGGAGGCGAGTGCCCCGCGGACCTTGTCCGCGTCGGCCTCGGGGACGAAGGTGACGATCTTGACTTGCTGCGTGCCGGAAGCGCGTGAGTGCGGCGCGAGGGCGCGGCAGTCGCCGTTGATCTTTCCAGCGCGGGCGAGCGCGGGCTCGCCGCCTGAAAGGCCCTCGCAGAGCCAGTCGGTGACGCCGCCGGGGATGTTGTCGAGAGCGGTGTGGGGCGAGTAGATCGCGATGTGGTGCTCGAGCGCGCGAAGGATGACGCGCTGGCGCGGCGTGGCGTCGGTGATGCGCGCGAGGGGCTCGAAGATGGGCGGGTGGTAGGCGATGATGGCGCTGGCCTTCATCGCGATCGCCTCGGCCATCACGCGCTCGGTGAGGTCGATGGTGAGGAGAATCGGGCCCGTGAGCGGGCGCGTGCGATCACCGGCGAGAAGGCCGACCTTGTCCCAGGACTCGGCATGTTCGAGCGGGGCGATGCGCTGCATGAGATTGACGAGGTCGCCGATGTCCATGGGAGCTCCAGAGAAAGAGAGTTGCAGAACGCACCGGAAGAGTGAGGGTTGAGGACGAAGACTGAGATGATGAATGCGTCGAGGGGTCAAAGCGTGAGGAGACGAAGGAGAGACGGGACAAAGCGGAGTGGACGAAGCGTTGAAGGGATGGTACTGGGCGGGAATGGTCTTGCAGGAAGTGGGCGGGAAGAGAGCCCTCGCGAGCTCGTTCGTGAGATCATTCGCCCGGCCGCGGCACAAGTCTTGCGCGAATCGACGATCCCGGGATCGTCGCGATCGTGGGCGGTTGCCCGTGCCTTCGCGCCAGCCGCGCTTGCACATCGAGTAGATTGGGTCGTGTTATCGCGCGTGCAGGGTGGGTATGTTGGGGCGGCGCGGGTTGTGAGGAGGCCAGAGAGATGTTGGCGGCGTGGCGAGTTTGGGATTGGTGTGTGGTGCGCGGCTCGGATTGGATGGTCATCGTGCGTGGAAAGGGTGCCGCGGGGATTGGGCCCGGGGCGAATGTGGAGATGACACGGATGCGCACGACGACCACAACGCTGCTCCTTCTGGCCGGGCTTGGCATCTTCTCGACTAGCGCGACCGCCGCAGCACCGGTGATGTGCCGCGAGGTCGCGTTCAGCATGGATGAATCGGCGCGGGCTCTGCTTGCGATGATGGAGGGTGAGTGGAGCGGGCAGGTACAGGTGCGAGACGCGGAGGGGCGCATCAACGCTTCGAACGCGAGCGCTTCGATGCGGCTGGAGAACGGCGGCTCGCGACTGGCGGCTCAGTTCGAGGGGTTCGCAGGTGGCAAGGAAGTCAGCGCGTCGGCGATCTTTGGGAGTGATGGGGATCGCCTGGGTGCGGCTTGGGTCGATACGCGCTTCTCCCAGGCAATCTCGTTTGCGGGCGAGGCCGAGGGGAAGGTCGCGGCGATTGTGTCCAACGAGCCGCGTCTACGCCAGGTCGTCAAGATGCTGAGCGACTCGCGCGTCAGCATCGAGATCTTTGCGCCCGGCGAGGGCGGGCGCGAGCAACTCATGGTCGCGTTCACGTTGGACAAGCTGGCCAAGGGTGAGAAGTCCCTCGCGGCGGCCAGCTTCGAGAATTCCTCGATGCTCTCGGCGCTACGCCGTAGTCAGGCGGTCGCGAGCGTGCCGGAGTAAGCAACACCGTCCACACGTTCCAAGCACCCCGGCCTCTTAGGCCGGGGTGTTTGTGCTTCTGACGAGCGGGTAGGCGCGGGGCGGCGATGGATGCTTACATCCCGGGGGGCAGGCCGAGCGCTCGGCGCAACGCCGCGATCTGGCCTAGGTGCCAGCCGTCGTGCCACGCAATTCGCGCAATGACATCGAGGCGCTGCGTTGCCATGCCGCCGGTGTCCTTGGTCGGGGGCAGAGCAAGGTCGGAGGCGGGCAGGGCCTTGGCAACGTCAAGCATTGTGCTGTACGCACGTTCGAAGTCGGCCTTGACTTGGGCGAAGGGCGGATAGACAGACGTGTCGGGGTTGAGCACGCTGCCCCAGCCGAAGAGCGTCTTGTACGACTCGGGAAGCTGCGTGGTCTGACCGTCCAACAGCGCACGGAAGTAGACGTAGGTCTCGGCGAGATGTCCGACCTGCCACGTCAGGTGGTTGTGGCCCGGGCCGGGGCTCGAGAGCGCGTGCTCCACGGGAGTCTTGGCGATCATGTCGAGCAGCATCATGTGAGCGAAGGCCAGATCAGAGAGCAACTGCGGGCGGAGAACCATGTCGGGCGTGCCTGATCGCGCGGAGGAGGCTG
>JBBQGR010000417.1:0-2671 GCA_038323185.1 Phycisphaerales bacterium
TCGCATTCCCGCGTGCAGTCCCGGGCTCTGCCGTTCCCGATTGCGCCGTGGCTACTCATGGCTCCGTTCTTCTTTGGCGTGATCCTCTTCACGCTGGTTCCGCTGGTGAGCAGCTTCCAGCTCTCAACGCGCCAGACCTTCGGGCCCGAGTTCTCTACCAACGTCGGCGCCGGCAACTTCAAGTTCCTCGCCAGTGACCCGCTCTTCTGGACGGCGCTTCGCAACACCGTGGTCTTCACGCTCGGGAGCGTGCTGATCCAGCTCCCCCTCTCGCTCCTGCTGGCGCTCGCGCTCAACCGGCCGAACCTGCGCGGGCGCACCTTCTTCCGCGTCTCGCTCTTTAGCCCCGTGCTCGTGGGTGCTGTCTTTGTCGGGATGATCTTCGCGGTGATCTTCGACAAGCGCACGGGCCTCATCAATCGCGCGCTGCACGCGGCGTTCGGCTGGGACATCGACTTCCCGTGGCTCGAGGACTATGTCATGCCCTCGCTGATCATCGCGACGACGTGGCAGTACGTTGGCTTCAACATGGTCTACTTCCTGGCCGCGCTCCAGAATGTCTCGGCCGAGCTCGGCGAGGCGGCGATGCTCGATGGCGCGAACGCCTGGAACCGATTCCGCCACGTCATCCTTCCCGCGATCATGCCGGTGGGGACGTTCGTCGTGCTCCTGTCGATCATCGGCAGCTTCCAACTCTTCGAACTTCCGTACATTCTCTTGAATGGCACCGGCGGGCCGCAGAACCGCGGCCTCACGCTGGTGATGTACCTGTATCAGACCGGCTTCCAGACCGGCGACCTCGGTTACGCCTCCGCCATTGGCTGGGTCATGGCGCTCATCCTCGGCGCGTGCGCCATCGGCCATCGCGTGGTGAGCAAGCGGGGTGAGCGGGCATGAAGAGCACGAACATGCAACCGCAGACCCGCGATGCTGGCACCGGTGGCGCCGCGGCGATGTCCGCACTCTCGTACGCGTTCGTCTTCGTCGCGACCGCGCTGGTCCTGACGCCCTTTGTCTGGCTTGTCATCGCTTCGCTCAAGACCAACGAGGACTTCTTCACCTCAACGTTCCTCCCGACCCGGGGCGGGTTCTTCGACGTGGCTTGGGAGCGTCTGACGTTCCGCAACTATCTCGCGGTCTTCGAGCAGCCCAACTTCGCCCGAGCGCTGCTCAACTCCGTGATGCTCTCATCGGTGACGGCCGTGCTCGCGACGCTCGCGTGCTCGATGGCGGGATACGCGCTCGCGCTGCTCTCGTTCAAGGGGCGAACGGGTGCGACGTGGCTCGTCCTGGCGGCCCTCATCATCCCGCCGCCGCTGCTCATCGCGCCCGGCTTCCAGGTGCTCTTTGAGCTCGGCCTGCTCGACTCGCCTTGGGGCCTGATCCTTCCGGCCGTCACGCCCGCGTTCGGCGTCTATCTCTTCAGGCAGGCGGCGATCTCGTCGGTTCCCAAGGAGCTGATCGAGGCCGCGCGGCTCGATGGCTGCGGCGAGATTCGCACGTTCTTCACGATCGTGCTACCCCTCCTCCGGCCTACCGTTTCGGCCTTTATCATGATCACGTTCCTGGGCACCTGGAACAACTTTCTCACCCCGCAGATCGTCATGCAGTCACCCGAAGGGTTTCCACTCTCCGTGGCGATCGCCCAGCTTAAGAACACGTACTACCAGGACTACGGCCTGCTGATGGCGGGCACCGTGGTCTCCATCGCACCCGTCGCCGCGTTGTTCCTGATCATGCAGCGCGACTTTGTATCCGGCCTGACCCGCGGGGCCGTGAAGGGATGATCAACCGGCTACCAGCCCAAGAGAAGAACCACATGCAACCAACCAAGAAGCCCACCCCCGACGCCTCCATATTCCCGGCCGACTTCCTCTGGGGAGCGGCGGCCTCTTCGTACCAGATTGAGGGTGGCTCGGGCCCGGACCTGCGGGGCGATTCCGTCTGGGATGCCTTCTGCGCTCGCAGCGGTGCCGTGCTGTCCGGGCACAACGGCGCGATCGCGTGCGACCACTACACGCGCGCCGAAGAGGATGTCGCGATGATGTCGCGTCTGGGGCTCCAGGCGTATCGCTTCTCGATCTCCTGGCCACGCATCCTGCCCGAGGGAACGGGCCGCGTGAACGCCACGGGCCTTGATTTCTACGACCGCCTTGTTGACTCACTGCTCGCACGCGGCATGCAGCCCTGGGCGACGCTCTTCCACTGGGACTATCCGCTCGATCTCTTCAGGAAGGGCGGCTGGCTAAATCGCGACTCGGCCGACTGGTTCGGTGAGTACACCGCGCACATCGTCGACCGGCTCTCGGACCGAGTCACGCACTGGATGACGCTCAACGAGCCGCAGGTCTTCGTGCAGCTTGGGCACGCCGACGGCACGCACGCGCCGGGCCTCAAGCTCCCGCTGCGCGAGCAGCTTGTCGTGGCCCACAACGCACTGCGTGCTCATGGCAGCTCGGTTCTCGCGATCCGCGCGCACGCCAGGCGCCCCGCGCTCGTCGGCTGGGCCCCGGTGGGCCACATCTCCTTCCCGATCTCGGACTCGGCGCAGGACATCGAGGCCGCGCGCATCGCCACGTTCGCCATCGAGAAGCCCACGCTCTGGAGCAACACCTGGTTCGCTGATCCGGTGTGCCTGGGCCAGTATCCCGAGGACGGCCTGCGCGTCTTC
>JBBQGR010000418.1:0-2654 GCA_038323185.1 Phycisphaerales bacterium
CCGGAACCAGTGATTCGTCGGCCGGGGTACTTTGGGGTCAGCCTGAGCGACCCGCGTGCAAGCAAAGGTCGAAATTAAGGACGCGGGACGAGAGGCTGCGCCTTGCGGCGAGTTGACCCATAACCTTGGCTCGACTCAGGAGTCGGTCCCGGAGCCGACGCTGGGAATATGGACCCAGACTTGACCGAGACTTGACTGAGCGTCGACCTCGCACGGACCGAGCACAGGTTGCAGGAAGCACACACGATGGCATCTTCACTCTCAGGGTTGTTGGCGGGCGGGCGCGTGGCGGGCCTGTCGCGGGTTCTGTTCGCGGCCGCGTTGCTCGGTCTGGCGGGCATGGCCCTTTCCGGCTGCTTTCAGTACAGCAACTATCCAAACATCCCGACCGCACGGGGGACGCTGGAAGATCCGAATCGTCCATCGACGATGATGGCGATCGTGGCGTCGGTGCAGTATGTCGCGACGCGGTATCCGCCCGCCGCTAGCATCTATGACCTTGATCCAACGAGCGCAGAAGCGCAGAGCATCGCGGTGACGTACCCGATGGTCTTCAGCGGGCCGCGCGGATTCCGAAGGGCGTACTACGAGGACGCGTCGCGCCGCATCGGGCCGCAGGTTCTGCCGCTGACGCCGGAAGCCATCGACTCGGGCCTTCCGATCTTCCATGTGACGCGAGTCTGGATGCGTGGCAACGTGGCGACGATCGATGTGCTTCGTCCGATGCCCGAGCTTGGCAACGGGCCCGACGGGCGGACGATCTACCAGCCCGTGACGGTCCGGCTCGAGGGCGGCTTCACGCCCTGGCGCGTGGTGCACGCACGAATCTGGAATCCCGGCGATGAGGCCGAGCCGCCGTCATTCTTCCTGCCCGAAGTGGACCGGACGGATCAGTTCGAGTTCACGCAGGCGATGGACCGTGGCGAGACGGTCGAGGGCGGCGGGACAACCCAAGCCAGGTAGGTCAAGTCCGATAATGAGTCTGCTCCAGGGAAGATCTTCAACCCTCCGTGAGGCCTCATCGCTCGATCCACAGAAAAACCACTGGGATGGTGGATTTGGCTTGCTTTGGAGACCTCGGTCGGACATACTGCGATTCAGAGTGGAGGAGCAGAGAGACACCCTTCTTCCAACTCACTTTGTTTCGCGGGGCCCGGCCCCGCGATTGGCGGCATCCGGCGTTGACGCGCTGGTGCTGATTTGGTGCGTTTCTGCTCGGGGGCAGACGCATGTTGGATCATGGCCGCTATCGCGGCCAGAGAGATGGAGAAAGACATGAAGACGACGATTGCGATTCTGAGCGTTCTTGTTGCGGCTGGCGCGGCTTCGGCCTCGGTCTACAGCAACGGCCCCTTCCAGACTGGCACTGGCAACGGCTTCGGCGGCGGCAACACAAGTGCCATCGAGCAGCCCGCCTTTAACACGTTCGGCTACACGGCCTCGACGGCCACCTCCTTTGCCGTGGCCGATAACTTCACGGTCACCGACGCTGCTGGCTGGAGCCTCAACTCGCTGACGGTCTACGCCTATCAGACGCAGGCGAATCCGAACCCGGTCTCCACGTTCACGGACATCCGCGTCTCGATCTTCGCGGTTAACCCCAACGGCACGCAGAACGCTCCGACCTACGGCGACCTCACGACCAACCGCCTTCTCTCAACCGCCTTTACCGGCGTCTACCGCGTTCTGACAACCACCCTCACCAACGGCCAGCGTGCGATCATGAGCATCACCGCCAACCTGAGCGACATCCCCGATCTGGCGCCCGGCACCTACTGGGTTGGCTGGACCGTTGGCGGCACGCAGGCCTCGGGCCCCTTCGCGGTTCCCGTCGTCCCCAACCCTGCTGGCGCGAACGCGCAGCAGCGCAACTACGGTGCAACGCCCACGAACTGGGACACCCTGAACTTCGCTGCCGGAACCCCCGCGCAGGACCTGGCCTTCGACATTGATTACGACGTTGTCCCCGCGCCCGGCGCGGCCGCGCTCCTGGGCCTGGGCGCCCTCGCTGGCCTGCGTCGCCGCCGCTGATCAGAGCGTGGTTCACTGCCACGTCTCAACAGGAGTGAGCCACGACCGATCAACTGCGTTCTGAATCTCACGGGGCCTCCGACATCTGTCGGAGGCCCCGCTGCTTTTGAGTGGCTTCTGAGGTCGCCGCGCTACCGACTCCAGGTCGAGGCTGGCGCGGTCGCGGCGTCGGTGATGGCCTTGCGGGCGGCGTCGCTGGGTGCTGCTTCGGCGAGCGAGCGCAGCATCGTTCGGGCCGCGGGCTCGCCTCGGACGCGCGACCAAGAGCCCGCGAGCGCGAGCGCGTCGCGCGCGAATGAGTCCTTGCGTGGGCTGGCGCGCAGCGCGTCGAGCACGGCGTCGCGATCAAGACCAGCATCGGGCGACGCGATCGCGAGCCACACGCCGTCGAGCGTTGCGGTCTGCTTGCGCATCGTGGCGTCCGCGCGTGAGAAGGCCAGCAATCCATCGGCGATGTTGTTCTCGCGGATCAGCGGTAGCACGGCGAGCGCCCAGGCGCGGGCGGGGACCTTTGCGTCGGGCTTCAGGAGGAGCGTGGCGGCGAGGCGCGCGACCTCCGCATCGCGCCCTTGCAGGATCAGGATCTCGAAGGCGAGCTCGAACTCCGCCGCGGTCAGCGCTTC
>JBBQGR010000419.1:0-2648 GCA_038323185.1 Phycisphaerales bacterium
CGCGTGAATACCTCGAACACCACGACGCCCCCCAATGCTGCGACGGTGCCTGAAAAACTGGCGTCGGTGGCGGTGACGCATGGAGTTCGGGTTGAGGTTCAGCCGCGGTTCAGCCTTGATCACAGCCAGCCGGAGTCGAGCAAGTTTGTCTTTACGTACCACGTGCGTGTGACGAACCAGAGCGAGGGGCGTGTGCGGGTGATGGGGCGGCACTGGATCATCGTGGATGCCAATGGCGGCGCGCACGAGGTGAAGGGTGAGGGCGTGGTGGGGCGGCAGCCGGAGCTTGCGCCGGGCGAGAACTTTGAGTACGCGAGCTATTGCCCGCTCGGAACGCCTTGGGGCACGATGGAGGGGACGTACCAGTGCCAAGCCGAGGATGGCGCGATCCTTGAGGTCAAGATCGCGAGGTTCTATCTGGTCGCTTCGCACGGGGTAAGGGATGGCGAGGAGCGCAGGCCATGAGCGGCGTTGATTCGCGAGAGCGTGGGGCGGAGCTGATTGAGTTGATTGTGAATGGTGAGCCGCGGCGTGTTGCGGCGGGCATCAGCGTGCGCGGGCTGGTCGAAGAGATGGGGCTGGCGAAGGCGGCGTGCGCGGTTGAGGTGAATCGGGGGATTGTGCCGCGGCGCGAGCATGAGGCGCGTGTGCTGGCGGGCGGAGATGTGGTGGAAGTGGTGTCGCTGGTTGGAGGCGGGTGAAGGGTGCGAGGGGTTATTGCGTCGGGGGAGTGCGATGCTTGCAAGGATGTGGCGATGACGACTGCAAACCCAACCTCTGCCTCTTTTAATGATGCTGGCACTTCCGCAGCCGGTGCGCCTCTGCGGATTGCGGGGCGTGAGTTCTCGAGCAGGCTCTTTGTCGGGACGGGTAAGTACGCGACGATGTCGCTGATGCGTGACTCGCTCGCGGCGAGCGGGTCGGAGGTCGTGACGGTTGCGGTTCGGCGTGAGCGGCTCTTCAATGCCGAGGGGAAAAGCCTGCTTGAGTTCATCGATCTTTCGAAGGTCACGATCCTGCCGAACACGGCGGGGTGTTTCAGCGCGGATGACGCGGTGCGTGTGTCGCTGCTGGGGCGGGACATTCTTGAGCAGCTTGGGAATGCGGGCGCAAGCTGGGTGAAGCTTGAGGTGCTGGGCGATAAGAAGACGCTGCTTCCCGATCCGGTTGGCACTCTTGAGGCGACGCGACGGCTCGTGAAGGAAGGGTTTCAGGTGCTGGCGTATTCGAGCGATGATCCGATCGCGGCGATCAGGATCAAGGAGGCTGGAGCCGCGAGCGTGATGCCCGCGGGAAGCCCGATCGGCAGCGGCCAGGGCGTGCTGAACCCGAGCAACATCGTGCTGTGCCTTGAGCTGCTCAAGCAGGGCGATCCGGCGTATCCGGTGATTGTGGACGCGGGTGTCGGCGTGGCGAGCGATGTTGCGGAGGCGATGGAGCTTGGGGCCGACGGTGTGCTGCTCAACACCGCAATTGCGCATGCGAAGGATCCGGTGCTGATGGCGCACGCGATGCGACACGGATGCGTTGCGGGGCGACAGAGCTATCTCGCGGGGCGGATTCCTCGGAAGCTGTACGCGAGCGCGAGCAGCCCCTGGGAGGGAGCGATCTCGTACATTCCGGGCGAGTGATGCGGCGAGGAAGTCGGCCTACGCGCCGACGAGGCGCGGCGACTGGCTCGATGGGCCGGGTGCGGCCTCGGGGTGGCGGAAGTTTGCGATTTCGGCGATGGCATCGGCCGCGAGCTCGCTGGCGGCGACGCCTCGGAGGGGTGCCATGACGGTGGCTACGGCGGCGTTCTGCTCGGCTGCTTTCGCGGGGTTGCTGATGAGCTCGTCCGCCGCGGCGATGATGGCGTGGGCACCGCCGAAGTGAGGGATGAACTCCGGGACGATGCGGCTGCGCGCGAGGACGTTGGGGAGCGAGAAGACCTTGGTTGAGAGGACGGCCTTGGCCATGAGGTAGAGCAAGGGGCTGGATTTCTTGTAGAAGATCACCATGGGCTTGCCCTGCCGCGCAACCTGCAGCGTGACGGTTCCGGACTTCACGAGCGCGAGTGTGCACCAGCGGACGGCGGCGTCGGTGTCCTGCACGACGATGCGGACGTGCTCGGGCCAGCCGCCGCGGGACTTGGCCGCGAGTCGGAGCTGATCGGCGACACGATCGGAAGTGGCGGCGACCACGCCCGTGGCGTTTGGATGCTTCGTGCGAAGGCCAGCGAAGGCGTCGAGGAGGAGAGGGAAGTTGAGCTCGAGCTCTTCGGGGCGTGAGCCGGGCATCATGGCGATGCGTGGTGATCCGTCGCCAAAGGCCGCGGCGCGACGGTCGAGGGCGGCTTCGTCGAGAGGCTTCTCGAAGAGGAAGTGGCCGATGAACCGCGCGGGGACGTTGCGGCGCGCGAAGAAGTCGGGCTCGAAGGGGAGCATGCAGAGGACTAGGTCGGTGAGGCGCCGAAGCTTGTGGATGCGCCAGCGGCCCCAGGCCCAGATCTGCGGTGCGACGAGGTGGACAATCTTGATGCCGCGGGCTTTGGTGAGCTCGCAGATGGGCGTGTTGGCGGCGGGGAAACAGATCAGGGCGACGCACAGCGCCGCCCTGATCGAGTTTCCACCGCGAAACAGCTCTACTCAGTCAGAGTCGCGTTCGTG
>JBBQGR010000420.1:0-2646 GCA_038323185.1 Phycisphaerales bacterium
GACCAGGCCAGCAAGGTTCAGAGGGTTGCACTCGCACGCCTTCCTCTTCCACCTCAAAGAATGCGAGTTCCGCTTCAAACACCGCCGCCAGAACCTCTACAGAGTGCTGCTTGAACTCTACCGAGAAAACCCGCTCAGCAAGTCATGATCCTCTTCACAAACTCAAGTTACGTCCCCCGGACCTTGTTGCGAGAGACTGCTGACTTTGTTCCGACTTTGGGGCGACTCGCCATTGTGGCGTTTCTTTGGAAAACGAGTGGTGTCCATCGGGATCAGCGCTCACCCTCAGGTGCCGCAAGACTCACTTGGAGCAGGAACACCGCCGGGGACGATGCGCGGACATCGTGCCGGACGCCGGAGGCCATGATGAGCAAGCCGCCGGGGCTGAGGTGCCGCGATTCGCCAGCCACGGTCATGTGCAACTCACCTTCGATTACCTGAACCGTCACCACACCTGCGGCGGCGTGTTCGGAGAGACTCGCGCCGGCGTCAAGGACGAACAGAGCGATGGTTCTTCCGGCCTGCTTGAAAAGGGTCATTTGCCGATGGCCGTGCCGCGTGGGGGTGGATTCGGCACGCAAAGCGGCTGCATTGGCGTGCAGATCAATCATCAAGCAGTCGGTTGCGAAACGTTCTGATGGGGCTTGGCGCAGACGTTCGTCGTTCATAGCGATGGTCCCTCGTGAGATACTTGATCGTTCTGGCGAACTGCTGGATTTTTTGACCGCGAGCTGGGCCGGCGGCCCTCGATTGCCGCCGAATAGTTCATCATCTGCGCGAGAGCCTCTGGATGCTCGCGTTGCACGGACTCGAAATAGACCCGTTCATCCCACCGGATGTGGTCGTGGAGCAACGTGCTAAGGGTATGCATCGCTTCTGCATTCGCGGCGAGCGAACTCGGATCACTCTCGCATCGCTCAGCCAGCTCGCGTAGGGCGCCGTGTTCGGCGAGCAGCCGCTCGCGCAGCTCCCGGCTGCTGGTCAATGGGAGCAGCAATCGCTCTTCATCGTCGAAGTGTTCCCGGATCTCCGATCGCCAGACGGCCACGAATTCACCGACCGCTCGCACGCGCGCAGCGCGGTCCTCGTTTGCAGCGTGTTGGAGATTGTGGGCCTGGATCAGCCCGCCCACGTGTTCGCGAGACAGCGGCTGGAGCGCGGGATGCCTCTTCAGCGGCGGTGTGGCGAAGATCTGGTTGTCGTCGCCGTCGTCAGACATCGAAGAACACGATCCACCATGATCTAGATACTTCACCTCCGCATCGAGCGGTTCCTCGATGGGCTCGCCCGCGTGGCTCATGAATACGCTGGCGAGCCACTCGCCACCGACGCCGCAGAAGCGCGGCCCGCTGGAGCCGATGGCCGCCTTGCAGCCGGTGCGCTACGCTTCGCCGCGACTTTTTCCCACAGGAGGATTTACGTGATTGCCGTTGTCAGCGTCTTTGTCGCGTGCATCGTGTATTCCATCGTGCGCTACATTGTCTTCGCGCCCAAGAACCTTGAGCACCTGCCAGTCTTCGTCGTCAACAAAGGCGTCTCGATGGCCGCAGTCATCTGCTTTGGCCTCGCCTTTGC
This sequence comes from Phycisphaerales bacterium, assembly GCA_038323185.1. Lineage (GTDB taxonomy): Bacteria > Planctomycetota > Phycisphaerae > Phycisphaerales > UBA1924 > JBBASU01. Next base: position 1,576 of record JBBQGR010000420.1, read on the forward strand.
TGCCCAGCTCCACCAGTTGCGGCGGTCAAGGCAGGTGGCATCGGGCGCCGCACCGACATCGCCAGCCGGCCCCGGCACTTCGACCGCGCCCGCATTTTGGTTCCGAGCCGGGGTCTTCGGCGCAATCTGGCACATTCCCATGTCGCTCGTCGTGCTTCGGCCCGCCTACTTCCCAGAATTTTTCGTGCCCGCGGTAGAGGGCGAAACAGCCAGCGGCCGTATGAGCTTTGCTGGTGAGCTGATCTTTTGCTTTGGCGGCTTCGCTGCGGCGACAATCTACCTTCTGACGCGGCCATTGTTTACCGCCCTGCAGCGGTGGAAGCTATCGCTGGTCGCGATGCTCTGTTTGCAAACGCACCTGCTGGCGCTGGGCTACTCACGCGGCCTCAACATCAACGCCAGCCACGCCTACTTGCCGCCGATGTGGCTGATCAGTGCAGTGGTGGTCTTCATAGGGCTGATCATTTTGGTGCTGACCAAGCCCAAAGCAGAAACGCCTGCACAGCGCGCTATCTAACGCTTGCCAGGTTTGCCGGGGGCAATGACTGGTCGGGTAGGCCTGACGTTGCCCGCGAGCGTGCTCGGGGCCGAGGTGTGGGTGAAACTCGTGGATGCGGACGAGCCCGCGTGCACGAATCTCGCCGAGCTGGTCTTCCTGACCATGACGATCAAGCCAGCCTTCCGCGCCGACTTCAAGCCCTGCGAAGGCGGGAAAAAATAGAGGGGGCGCTGTCTACGTGACCCGCTGGATCAACACTTGGGGGGCGCCAGGTGAAGGGGCCGTCGTCGGAGATCGCGACGGCGATGGTGGCGGCATAGGGCAATGCGAGTTCGCGCCGTCGGCTGCCCAACGGACATGTCCTGCCGTAAACTGTTGCCATGAGTGAGCCGACAACAGACCCACACCGCTTTGACTTCGACCTTGACCGGGATATCCGCCTCCAAGCGGTCGAAAAGCTAGAGGGCAGTCCGTCGTTGACGCTCTCAAAGGATGTCGGGCCGCAATCCAGCGGGGTGTACGCGCTGTACCACAAGGGTCAGTTGGTGTACATCGGCAAGGCGTCGAAGGGA
>JBBQGR010000421.1:0-2646 GCA_038323185.1 Phycisphaerales bacterium
CATCCTCCTCCACACGCTCTTCTCGCTCACGCTCGGAGGGCTTCTGCTGGTCGCCGTGCGCCCCGCGATCAACGACACCGTGAGCATTGCCGAGATCGAGAAGGCCCGCTTCCTTCTTGAGAGCGGCATCGGCATCGATCGCCCGCCCGTGGACGGCGTCACGATCCGCTCAGGTTCTGCCGAGGCACTGGGCATCTCGACGCAAGACCAGTTCGCCGCCATCGCAGCAGACGGCCGCGCCGTCCACGCCCACAGCGGCGAGCTTGCTCCATGGGCGATCCACTACACGCCCAAACGCAACCAGACTCCAGAGCGCTTCGATGGAATGGCCGTTGTGATCCCCGAGGTGCGTTCCGCCGCCACGCGCATGTACGTGCTGCTCGTCGGCGCGCTCCTCGTGGGCTACTTCCTTGTCGCGCTCGCGCTCGAGTTTCTCGTGCTGCCGCGCAACGTCTATGACCCAATCCGACGCATGCTCGACGCGGACGCCGCCATTCAGGGAGGCCGCAAGGATGCCGAGCTCATCCCCGCACGCGACATCCCGCAGGACGAACTCGGCGACATCATGCGATCGCGCAACGAGTCCATTGTCAAGCTTCGCTCGCAAGAGACCGCACTCAACGACGCGCTCGCACGCCTCGAGGCCGTCGCCAACGACCTCAAGGCCAAGAACCACCTCCTCGAGACCGCGCGCCGGAATCTCGCCGACGCCGACCGGCTCGCCAGCCTCGGCATGATGTCCGCGGGCATCGCCCACGAGCTCAACACGCCGCTGGCCGTCCTCAAGGGCCTGACCGAAACCCTCAACATCAACCCGCGTGGGGGCGTCGAGCCCGCAACCGCCGCCCTCATGCTGCGCGTCGTCGGCCGGCTCGAGCGCCTCGGCGACAGCCTCCTTGACTTCGCGCGCGTCCGCCCTCCCACCAGCCGAGTCGCACCGCTCGGGCCGATCGTCGCCGAAGCCCTCACGCTTGTGAGCCTTGATCGAGAGGCCGCGAACATCACGTTCGTGAGCCATATCGAAGCAAACGTCCTGACCCAGTGCGACCCCGACCGACTCGTGCAGGTTTTCGTCAACATCATCCGCAACGCGGCCTACGCGATGACCACCCTCCCGCCACGCCCCACCATCGACGCGACCCCGCCAACCATCGAGATCCGCGCGGACCTCTTTCATCGCGACGATCGCGACTGGGCCAGCGTTACCATCATCGATCAGGGCCCCGGAATCGACCCCGCCATTCTGGCCCGGCTCTTTGAGCCCTTCGCCAGCACTCGCCTCGATGCACGCGGCTCGGGGCTCGGCCTTGCCGTCTCAGAGGGCATCATCCGCGAGCACGGCGGCCTCATCCTCGCGAGGAATCGCTCCGACCGCAGCGGCGCGATCTTCGAAGTCATCCTCCCCGCCGGGCCGTCGGTGGCCATTTCCTCCACCACGCCCGCCCATCCTTCCGGTACACTCGAAGAGGCGTAACCGATCTCGCGCAAACGTTGTCACGCATCTAGACGGCCTTACTCCCGAGCACGCATGACCAACTCGCCCTCAATTCCCGGAGCAAGCACCGACGACGCCGAGCCAGCTCTCGCGCCGCACCTCAACATCGTCGCGCTCGACGACGACGATGACTTTCGCCAGTATCTCACCGGCGTGCTCGAGACCGACGGCCACGATCTCCGCGCCGTCGCAACGCCCGATGCCTTCTTCGCCGCCTGCGAAGAGCGCCTCCCCGACATCGTCCTGCTCGACATCAAAATGGGCCGCCACAGCGGCGAAGAAGTCCTCGCCCAGATCCGCCGACGCTGGCCCAAGCTCGGCGTTGTCGTCGTCACCGGCTATCCCTCCCTCGAAGGCATGCGCCAGACTTTCAAACAAGACGCCTTCGACTATCTCGCCAAGCCGTTCTCACTCGCCGAGCTCCGTCGCACCCTCGCGCAAGCCGCGGCGTCGCTGGGCCTCGGCCGCCGCCCCGAAGACCGCCTTCGTGCCGAGCTCGGTCGACAGATCCGAATCGCCCGCACCGAACGGGCGTGGACACTCAAGGACCTCTCCGAAGCTTCAGGGGTCTCGGTCAGCCAGCTCTCATCGATCGAGCGCGGTGCTCACCTTCCAAGCCTCGAATCTCTCGTGACCATCGCTGGCGCACTGGACCGACGCCCCTCCGCATGGCTCGCCGCCGCCGGACTGTAAAAAGTTCAAAACGCCGACACGTGCCACAATCATTCGGGTTCTGGCCAATACTCGTGGTCCGAGCTACTTCGAGCTCCGCGCTTCTACGTTCCCAGTCCCTTCCTTCCTCCTTCCTCCCTAGCCATCTCTCTGACCCTGCGTATGGCACTCCTGCCGCCCGCAGCGGGACACTCGATGCTCGTCCCCACACCACGGTTCATCAGCGTTGAGGGAACCCCGCCCTACCATCGACTCGTACAGACATGGCCAGCCCGAGATCCACGCCACCGCTCCCCTCAAGCAACACGTGCTACTCCACAACGAGTCATCCTCTCCCGATGCCATCGGAGGCTCACCAGCCACGCAGGACGCCGCTCGCGCGCCCGCAGTCCTCTTCACCGCCTTCGAACCCTCCGGCGATGATCACGCCAGCGCCGTCATCGCGGTCCTGCGCCGCCGTTTCCCAATGCTCACGATCT
>JBBQGR010000422.1:0-2644 GCA_038323185.1 Phycisphaerales bacterium
TCAGTGATCGCGCGGAGCGCGGCAAGAATGAGCGCGAATGGGATGCCCAGCGCAATCGACCAGACCGCCGAGGCCATCGCACCCTGCCCGTCGAAGCTCTCGAGCATCGCGTAGCCGATGGGCTCCCAGAAGGCCAGCGCCAGCGCCGCGGCGACCAGCACGCACAGCAGATGGATGAAGCCAGAGAAGAACCCGCGCGTGAACCACACGAGCCCGCCCGCCAGAACAATGACAATCGCTGCGCCACTCAGAAGCATGGAAAGAACTCCGTCGGAAACTCGGATCAGAATCGCTTTGGGTCTCGTCGATCTGACTCGATCTGCTTGGTTTAGATCTCGTTGCGTTGATCTCAATCACGCTCGAACACGGGCTCGATCACCCCTTCGCCGGAGCCGGCTTCGCAGCCGCGGCCGGTGCTGCGCCAGCCGCTGCCGGAGCCGCCGCGGCGGGAGCCTGGCCATCGCTCGTAGCCCGCTGCACTTCTTCAACGCTCGTGACGCCATCAAGTGCCTTCTTCAGCGCGGCCTGGGCGATCATCGGAAGGTTCTTCTTGCGGATCTCCTGCTTGAAGCCCGCCAGATCCTTGGCCCGCAGCAGCGTGCGCTCGGCATCGCCAATAGGCAGGACCTCAAAGGCCGCGTCGAGCCCGACGTATCCGCCGCCGGAGCAGACGGGGCAAGTCTCGGGCCGATTCTTGACCATGACCTGGCCGCCCTTCTTGAAGAGCTGCTTGATGCGGTCGGCGGGAAGGCCCAGCCGCTTGATCATGTCCGGCGTCGGCTGGTACGCGACGCGGCAGTTGGTGCAGAGCTTGCGGATGACGCGCTGCGACACAACGCCGCGAAGGCCCTTCACCGCCGCGTCGGCGTCGCCGACGGTCTGGATCCACTTCTGGATCGCCTCCATGCCGCTGATGGCCGGGAGCGAGACATACACCCGCACGCGATCCCAATCGGTCTTGGAGACCTCACGCGCGGTGTTCGCATCGGGGATCTCGGCAATCGCGAGCACATCGGGATCGCGACGCAGGATCGAGCGGACGAGCGTCGAGTACTCAGCGCCCTCCGCGTTAGCCTCAAACTTGGTCTGTCGAACGCCCTCGAGCGCGTCCTGGATCTCCATCTCGACGGTCTGCACGTTGCGCGTGTAGGCGTCGTGACGCTTGACGATTGAGTACATCGTCGTGGTGCGGCCGCTATCAGCCGGACCCGAGAGCAGGATCAGCCCCTTGCCCTCATCGACCATCGCCTGCAGCGCCGTGGCCTGAGATTCGAGCAGGCCAAGGCTCTCCCACTTGCGACGCACCGCAAGCTCGGGGTCAAAGATCAGGCCGAGCTTCACGCCGCCCTGCGCGCCAAGCGTGCTGATCCGCAACTTCTGCCGCGTCGTGCCGCGCTCAATAGTAATATCGCCCTGCTGCTTCTTGCGACGGTCCGCGAGGTCGAGCTTCGCGGCGGCCTTCCAGAAATCGATGACCTTGATGGCGTCCGCCGTCGGGATGATGCCCGGCGGCAGCGGCTGGGGCTGGCCTTCCTTGACCTGAAGCTGCTCGGGCTCGCGCAGCTCGCCGGGAACACGGATGCCGTCCACCGTGAAGGCGACCATGTACGCGCCCTCGCGCCCAGAAGGCCCAATGTCAAGCTCGGAGGCGCGAGCAGAGTTGGCCTTGAGCCACATGTTCTCTGCCGAGGCTCGAACCGCCAACGCATCGGCGTTGTCGTCGCTCGGAACCGCAACCGTGGCCTTGTCGGGCCCCTTGATCACGACCTCGGACGCGCGGACGTTGACCTTCTTCGCGGCCTTGGGCTTGTCGTCGCCCTTCAACAGCGTCGCGACAGTCAGCCGATACTTCTCGGGAACGCGCTCGTCCTTGTTTGTCACGAGCATGAAGACCGCAACGTCCGCCACAAGGATGACCACCGCGGCAAACGCGCCGAGCCAGAACGAGAGCTCGCTCTTCATCGGGATCGCAAACGCCGCCGCAAGCGCGACAAGGCCAAGCGAGAGATGAAGCGTGTTCCACTTCTCATGCCCGAGGAAGTACTTCTTCGCGTGCTTGTCCAGCGTGCGCGAGAGCACGACCAGCCACGGGATGAAGATCGCGAAGATCACCAAGGGCTTCCAGGGAGATACCAGGAAGAAGGCCTCGGCAAGCGTTGTAGAACCCGGCATCAACATCATCGTGTCGCTCACGGCGTGCTCACTGTGCTTTCACTGCGCTTCCACGGTGCCGCCACGGCGCTGGCACTGGGCCGCAGGATCGAGCCGCGTTCCCCAAAGGGCAGCCGCGGCACATCGGAACGAAAGGCGGAACGAACGGACACACTCGACACTCAAGCTAACCATCCGAAAACACCCCCCACTACTTACAGGCTCAAACCACTCTCACCAGACCGCACCACCCCCCGGCCTAAATGGGCCAAAGGGTGTACCGGCAAGGCACCGGTACGGATGCTGAGCATGCCGCGGCCGAAGACTCCCGGACGTGCCGTCCCTCACGCGCCCCCCGTGACTCACATGGTCAGCCATGTGGATAGCACGAGGGAACCCAAGAGCATACCAGAACCGCCCGCCAAAGGCGCGGGGGTACGGGCACGGTTGTCAGGAGGCGCGCCGCAGACGCGCTGCCCCCCCCGTCACCCAT
>JBBQGR010000423.1:0-2641 GCA_038323185.1 Phycisphaerales bacterium
CGCATCGGCGTCCGAGAGATCAATGACAAGCAGCAGCCGTACCTCATCGCCGAGCTTGGCGTAAATCACGACGGCTCTCTCGACCGCGCTCTTGAGCTCACGCGGCTCGCTGCGGAGGCAGGCGCGGACGCGGTGAAGCTCCAGTACTTCGAGGCCCATCGCCTGATGAGCGGCAGCGCACGGCTCACGAACTATCAGAAGGCAGCCGGCGAGATCGGTGCGTTCGACATGCTGCGCCGGCTTGAGATGCCCATCGAGGCGATGGCGAAGGTCGCTCAGCTCGCGCACGAGCTGGGTCTGCACGCGATTGTCACGATCTTCAGCCCCGAACTTGTGGAGATTGCCGACCGTCTGCCCTGGGACGCGTACAAGACGGCCAGCCCTGACATTATCAACAAGCCGCTGATTGATGCGCTGGGCAAGACGGGCCGGCCCGTCATCATCTCCACCGGCGCGAGCACCATGCAGGAAGTCTCGCGCGCGCTCACTTGGATGGATGGGTGGCAGGATCGCGTGGCACTCCTCCAGTGCGTCAGTTCATATCCCACGCCCGCAGAGTTCTCCGAGCTTGGCGGGATCCACGCGCTCGCGAAGATCTTCAGTGGCCAGGTCGGGTACAGCGACCACACGACCGGCGTCTACATGGGAGCCGCGGCGGTGGGTTGCGGCGCAACAATCCTCGAGAAGCACCTGACCTACGACCGCGCGGCCAAGGGCCCCGATCACGCCGCGAGCCTTGAGCACAAGCAGCTTCGACTCTATAAGACGCTCGCGCGCCAAGCGCACGCCTACTGGCGTCCGGGCATGCTCGGCATCTCCTTCAGCGCAAGTGATCAGGCGGGGCGCGAGGAGCTGCAGAGCATCGAGGACCAGCTCGAAGTCTCTGATAGAACCAAGCGCGTCCTCCCCATCGAGGCCGACGTGCGCCGCCACTCGCGGCAGTCGCTCTACCCCGCGCGAGCGCTCGTCGCGGGCCACATCCTGACCCATGAGGACCTCACGACCAAGCGCCCCGGGGTTTTCATCTCGCCCGAGCACATCGACGTGATCGTCGGGCGAACACTGGCCAACGACGTGGATCCGAGCACGGCGCTCCTCCCTGAGGACCTTGTGCCACGTCAGAAGAAGTAGGCCATCTCCGGCGGCGTTGCACCCGGCCGCCAACGATGCTCACGATGCAGCACCTGCTACGAGCACGTCTCCGCCGCATCGCCCTCGCGGCGGTGGCCATAGCGCTGTGCATACTGAACACCGAGGTTGCGCACGCGTGGGATGATCCCGAGGAGTTTGGGCCCGTGCTCAAAGAGCAGATCCTCGCGCAGGTGCAGGACCACATCGCTCGCCAGGTCTATGTCCACGGCGTTGAGTTCGGCGACTGGCCGCGCCATGTTGCTCGCTATGCCAACGCCATCGAAAACGCGCAGACTCCCGACCAGTTCGCACGCGCGCTGAACGAGGCCCTGGAGCGCTTCGGCATCAGCCACGCCAGCATCGTCCCGCCTCGCATGGCGCGCGACCTCGGCGGCGCGAGCACGAGCGAGATCGGCATCGGTGTCTCACTCCGTCCCGCCAGCGGCGGCGGCCTGCGCGTCGTCGGTGTGCCAGATGACTCTGGTGCCAGGGGATTGCTCAATCCCGGCGATGTCATCCTCACCATCGATGGCAAGCGCGCCAAGAACGAGGCCGATCTCGCTGGCGAGGTCGATTCCATCGCGCTGGTCCGCGTCCGGCGCGTGAAGGGCGGCGCAACTGAGGAGGTTGGTGTCACGCGCAAGGCCCGCGCGCCAGAGTTCGCACCCGTTGGCTTCCGGCTCGTCGATGACGACGCGGCGTACCTCTCCATCGCCACATTCTCCGATGGCTACGACGAGGCCACCATCGCACAGCGCTTCGAGGAGATCAAGGGCCGCTCCTTCCTCGTGCTCGATCTTCGCGGCAACGGGGGCGGGCGCGTTACGAACTTCCTGCACCTGCTCACCTTCTTCTTCGAGCCCGGCACGCGAGTCGGGATCCCAGTCGGCAGCGAAGACGCGGCGAAGTTCGTGCTCTCAACCGGCCTGCCGCCGTCTGATGCCTTCCTCGTCGCGGCGTGGATGAAGGATGGGTACGTGGTCGAGGAGGATCGCTCCGCGCGCTTCGCGGGCGCCGTTGCCGTGCTGATCGATGGTGGATCCGCGAGCGCCAGCGAGTGCACCGCCTCGGCTCTGCGCGAGCTGCGCCGTGCGCCGCTGGTGGGCTCGCGCTCGTCGGGCGCGCTGCTGGTATCGCGGTTCTTTCCGCTGCCGGGCGGCTTTGCGATGCAGGCGCCGGTCATGGACTACATCACCGTGCGCGGATTCCGGCCCGAGGGTGTCGGGCTCGCGCCCGATATCATCGTGCGCTCCAGGGACCACGAAGAGGCGGTGCGGATCGCGATCAAGCACCTGCGGGGCCAGTCGCCATAGAACGCGAAGCGAGCTTCACGCCCCCGCGTTCCTACGCGGCTTGATTCTGTCCAAACACCAACTATTGTTTGCACAACCAACGTCGGAACACGCCCAAACCCGCTTCCGCCAGCTCTTTTCCGCCACTGTTTAAGAAGGATGATCTCGCCCGGTGCCCAAACGCGCCCGCAACACGTCCGAACCTTCCTACCCGGCCC
>JBBQGR010000424.1:0-2638 GCA_038323185.1 Phycisphaerales bacterium
GGCCGCCAGCAGCGAAGCCTCCGTCAACCGCAGCGACTGGATGGCACAGACCACCGGCCGCACCGGCCAGAAGTCCGCATCCGCAGAGGTATAAGAGAGTCAACGCGGGAGAAGCGCGTGGCTTCTCCCGCCGAGACCATCGCCACGCAACGCCGGGGAAGTCATGGCCAAGCAGGTACCAATGCGCGACGTGCGTTGCTACCACTGCCAGCAAGAGCTGACAGTCCCCGCCGCGGCACGAAACACCCCGTGCCCAACCTGCTACCGACCCCTCAACCTCGACGACATCGAAGTCCGAGGTGCGTCACCATCGGCCATCATCATGACCGTCGGACGGCTCACGATCGAGGCCAAAGCAAAGCCGCTCACCAAGCGCCTGCACGCCGGCGAACTCCTCGAAGTGCGCGGCCAGTTCGACGCCAACGCCACCTGCAACGGTCACATCCACCTCGCGCGTTCCGCAAGAGCATCGGGCCAGCTCAAAGCCCAAAGCCTCACCGCAGAAAAAGGCGCGACGTTCACGGGACTGATCCAGATCGGGCCCGGCACAAGCGCAATCGACGCAGCCACGCCATCACGCGCAAGCAACTCGTGAAGTAAGATACCAGCCCCGCGCAACCGCGCGAGATGAATCGGCGTCATCGCAGCACAAGATAACGAGCGGCCCAAAGTCCGCACGCCCCACGCCGCTTCGATTCAGCTCCGCGTTCGATCCGCATCTCGCACCGTGAGTCCCGCGCGGCGTGCAACCTCTGCGAGCTTGACTCGGTCGTCGAGCTTGAGCTTGCGGCCGATGGACTGGCGGTGGTTCTCGATCGTCTTCGCGCTGCGGAAGAGGAGCGCGGCGATCTCCTTGACGCTGAGGCCCTGGCCAAGCAGCGCGAGAACTTCGAGCTCGCGCTCGCTGAGCGCATCAAGCGGGCCAAGGTCCGCGATCTCGGCCTCGACCACTTCGACCTTTGAAGAGAGCGTCTCATCCGCGAGCGCATCGCCTCCGACGCGGCGTGAGATCATGAGAATCCGCGGCGGGACTGCGCCAACACTCGGCGCGCCGTGCTCGACGGGTTCGCCGGGAATCGGGTGCATCCAGACCAGCGTCTGCCAGCCGCGCCAGATGCGGCGAACCAGTATGGGGCGGTGCGATGTGCCCACGCGTTTGAGCATCGCGAGATTCTCATCGACGATCTCGGACGGGAAGAGCTCGCGCATCGGGCGGCCCGCGTACTCCGAGGCCTGCGCGAACTTGCCGTGCCAGATCCGCGCGGACTGCTCGTTCATCCACAGGACCTGCCCCTCCATGGACATGATGCAGACGCCCGTCAGCGGCTCGCTGACGAGTGCGCTCCAGATGGGCGAGTCCTGGAACTCGGCGGGTGCTTCTAGAGGTTTGCCAGGAACTCGGACCGTCTCGGCCGCGAGGTCGAGAACGCTCTTTGGTTCAGAGTCACCGTTGTTGGCCGGCTGTGGGCGCGGGAGGCTCATAGACATGCCCAGAGAATACACCCAGAGTCATGCCCAACGCAAAGGAATCGTTCAAGGATGTGACGCTCTATCGCCGGCGGCGGAGTGCGACCAGCCCCGCAAGTGCGAGAATCGAAGCGGGACCGGGCACCTGCCGGATGGTGACAGAGAAATTGTCGTAATCTGCGATGGTGGTGTACGAGGTGCCAAGGGCGGTGTTGCCCGAGGCGAATCCGAAGCGGATCGGAGCGCCCGCGGCGGAGAAGTTCGGAATGCCAGCAAGGCCATCAAGGCGAGAGAAGTTCGCCGCGACGAGCGTGGCGTTCGAGAACGTCTGCCAGCCGCCGCCAGCGCCGGTGATGGCGAAGGACGCGGCGTACGTGACCTGACCCTGCTTGAGAGCGATTGCGACGGACTGCCCTTGGCCAAAGCCGTCGACGAGACGCGCATCGAAGCTGAACGCAATAGACGCGATGGCGCCATCGGTCGAGGGAACATAGCGGGTGGCGTTGGTGTTGCCGTAGCGGCTGAAGCCCCAGATCGTGCCGCTGGCGCTGGGCGTCAGCGTCACGCGGCGAGCGTTGCCCGGATTGCCCGTGCCGGACGATTGAGCCGCCGACGCGCTGCCGCCAGCGTCGACCGCGATGGACTCGGTCACCCAGACAGAGTCGCTGAACTCGGTGTCGGTGATGACGACATCGGCCAGCGCGGACGTGGCGGCAGCAAGGGTGGCAAAGAGAAGTGCGGCGGGGGCGAGCAAACGCATTTGAGGCTCCGGATCTATTCGTGCAGAGTCCCCTCGGCGGGGAAGTGCCTAAGTATGACACGAGAATGGGAAAGAGCCAGCAGTGTTTGGAAGATGGCGCTCTGGGGGCTTGGCGGGGGCAGGACTGGGGGCGGGGCCGGGGAGGCACGAATCGCGCCCAAAACTCGCAAAAAGAACGTGTGAAAATAGAAGGTTCTTGCAGCTCTTCGCGAAGCGAAGAGGTAGCCGAGACGTCCGAATTTCGGAGCCGATCCGCATCAAGACCCCAGAATTCGAGAACCGCGGCCGACTTTCTTGATTGCGTCGGAGCTTCCCCTTCGGTACCTTACCGCTCTATATGTCTTCTTCCGCATGATTCTGCCGGGTGAGGTGAGGGAAGTTCTCTGGTGCTCGAAGTTGAACCACGAGACT
>JBBQGR010000425.1:0-2635 GCA_038323185.1 Phycisphaerales bacterium
CGATCGCCGCGGCGAAGGCGTCGCGCTGCTTCTTCTCCGCGAAGTCGCGCATCGGCTCGGTGAAGAAGGGGCGCGTGTTCGAGAGGCCCGCGGGCGCGGGGCTGAGGCGGTGCCGCTCCGGCAACGCTTCGAGCGAGAGGCCCTGCGTGCTCGCATCGTCACCAGCTGAGGGCGCGGGCGCCCTCAGCAGAGCGCCCGGGTCGGCGTCGTCCATGAAGCCAGCCTTGAGCCAGCTCTCGTTGCTCGTGTTCTCGAGCAGGCGACGCACGAGATAGGCCATGCCGGGGATCATGTCGCCCACGGGCACATACTCGCGGACGCGCAGGTCGAGCTCCGCCGCGGCGTACTTGAGCTGGTCGGCCATGCCGTGCAGCATCTGGAGTTCGATGGCGCTCCACGCGAGCCCGCGCTGGTCGCACATCGCCAGCGCCGCCGCGATGGACCGCGCGTTGTGCGAGCCCAGGGCGAGCTTGACGCCCCCCTGCCCCTTATCGCGAGGCGTTGCGTCAAGAAAGATCTGCGTCATCTGCTCGAAGCATGCGTCCGTCTGCCACTTCCGCGCCCACACCGGGCTGGCCCAGCCGTGCATCTCCGCCTTGATCGTCTCCGCGTCCCAGTACGCGCCCTTTACGAGCCGCACCGTCACCTGCTTGCCTGTGCGCTTGGCCCACTCGCACACCCGGCGCGCGTCCTCCGGCCCGCTGCGCAGATACGCCTGCATCGCGAGGCCGGCCTGGAAGTCCACCTTCTCCACGCAGCGCATGAAGAGCTCGATCGTCAGGTCCTTGAAGGCGTGGTGCTCCATGTCGAAGTTGACGAAGACGCCCTTGTCACGCGCGGTCTCGAGGATTGGGATGAGGCGGCGCATGAGGTCCGCGATGGAGCCTTCGGTATCGATCGGGTCCATCCGCGCCGACAAGGCACTCACCTTGATCGAGACATTGGTTCGTGCGATCGGCCCCAGGTGGTCCTGCTCCAGACGCGACTGCGCTGGCCAGGCAGAGACCGCTGCGGGGAGGTTCTGCACTAGATCGAGGTACTTGCGCTGGTAGTGGTCGGCCTCCTCGTCGCTGACGCATGTCTCGCCGAGCAGGTCAACGCTGAAGGCGATCCCGTCGCTCCAGAGTTGTATGAGGCCCGGCAGTGCGCTCGCGGCGTCCGTCCCTGCGATGAACTTGCTTGCCATCCCGGTAATCTGGCGCGTAATCTGCCCCGCTGCAAGGCCCTTGGCGAGCTTGCCTGCCTTGATCGCCGCATCGATCACCCCGGGCACTGTCACGCCTGGCTGACTGAGATAGTCCGTGAGATGGTCGAAGACGTCCTCGGGTGTGCGAAGCGTCGGGAAGCAATCGACAAAGCGAAAGAGCTGGACTTTGAACACCGGGTCCTTCATGGACCATTCCATCAGCGCGTCGTTATAGAACTTCGCCGAGAGGAGGCCGCTCTTATGACCCCGCGCCCGCGCGAGGAGGTCCGAGCCGATCTCGAAGATCCGTGGCTCAAGATCGCCGGAACGAGCGCCGCCCCCTCCCCCCCCTCCGGCCCCGCCGGCCCCGCCACCACCACTCCCAGTCTTGGTCACGATCGGCTGCGTCGCGGGCTTTGGCTTGCGAGAGAAGAACGCCATGGATGGTGGCCTCCGTGCGTGATGGAGCGGACGTGAGGGAGCGGATCGATCGGTGGCACGCGGGAAGGTGCTGCCACAAGGAAGCTGCATCGAACTCTTCGACGCGGGAAGAGATGGTAGAGGCACCCGCCGCGGGCCGCCGCTACCGTTGGGCCTCATGCCGGCGGCCCCCACTTCAACTCCCCAGAGTTCGGACCAGATCACAGCCCGAACCACGGCCATGACCATCGGGAACTTCGATGGCGTCCATCTAGGTCACCGGGCGCTCGTGCGGCGATGCCGCGAGCTGGTGGGCGGGGGCGGGCGCGTGGTGGTGCTGGCGTTTGATCCGCATCCGATGTCGCGGCTTCGCCCGGAGTTCTCGCCGCAGCGCATCACGCCCTTTGAGCAACGTGCGGCGTTGCTTGGGGCTGCGGGCGCTGATGATGTGATCCAGTTGTCACCCACCGACGAGCTTCTTGCGAAGAGTGCCGAGGAGTTTGTGGAGTGGTTCGCCAAGGCCCACGCGCCGACCGTCGTCGTCGAGGGCGCCGACTTTCACTTTGGCAGGGCACGCGGCGGCAACACGGAACTCCTCGCGCGGCTTGGACCGTCGAATGGTTTCCGCTGCGTCGTCGAGCCGCCGGTTGATGTCACGCTCAGCGACCACATGGTCGCGCGGGCGAGCTCCTCGCTGCTGCGATTCCTGCTTTTGAACGGGCGCGTGCGCGATGCGGGGATTGTTGCGGGCCGCCCGCACCGGCTGGTTGCGACCGTCGTGAAGGGCGATCAGCTCGGACGCACGATCGGATTTCCGACCGCGAACCTCTCGACGCAGACGCTCGTTCCCGGCGACGGTGTGTACGCCGCGATGGCCCACATTCCTGCGACCAACCAGATGCTCGCGGCGGCGGTCAACATCGGCACACGACCGACAATCGGCGGCGTTGATCGGCGCGTCGAGGCCCATCTGCTGCTCGAGCCGCCCGGAGGGGCGTGGTCGCTTCTGCCGGGATTGCCCGAGTATGG
>JBBQGR010000426.1:0-2619 GCA_038323185.1 Phycisphaerales bacterium
GCCGAGAGCCTCGACTACAACCAGTACGTCACCATCGTCAGCCGCATGGACTATCTCAGTCCGATCTTCAATGACATCGCCTGGCACGGCGCCGTCGAGCGCCTCTTCAACGTCGATCTCACGCCGCGCTGCAAGGTGCTCCGCACCATCATGTCCGAGGTCGCACGCATCCAGAACCATCTCCTCTGCGTCGGCGCAGCAGGGCTTGACCTCAATGCCTTCACCGGCTTCATCTACGCCTTCAACGTCCGCGAGAAGATCTACGACCTCTGCGACTACGTCTCCGGCCAGCGCTTCCACCCCGACTGGACCCGCGTCGGCGGCCTGATGCAGGACCTTCCTTGCGCCGCCAATGGCGACGAGACCTTCAAGGCCATGGTCAAGGCCCTCATCCGCGACGAGGTCCCCAAGGCCGTTGCAGATCTCGAGAACCTTCTCAACCGCAACCGCATCTTCATGGATCGCACGCAGGGCGTCGGCGTCATCTCCCGCGCCGACGCCATCGCCTGGTCACTCACCGGCCCCATGGCCCGCGGCAGCGGCGTCCGTCGCGACGTCCGCAAGGACGCGCCCTACCTCTGCTACGCCGACAACTGGGACGGCCAGGGCGCCGAGGCCGTGAAGTTCATGGTACCCATCACCGAAGTCGGCGACGCGTACACGCGATACCTCGTTCGCCTCGAAGAGCTCAAGCAGTCCATCAAGATCATCGAGCAGCTCATCGACAAGATCCCGCAGGGTCCCATCGACACCTTCGCCGACGGCAAAATGGTCAAGCCCGACAAGAAGGACGTCTACGGCTCCATCGAAGGCCTCATGCAGCACTTCGAGCTCATCATGACCAACCGCGGCTGGAAGCCGCCGATTGCCGAGATGTACGACTGCCAGGAATCCGCCAACGGCGAGCTCGGCTACTTCATCGTCAGCGACGGAGGCCCGCGCCCCTGGCGCGTCAAGGTGCGCCCGCCCTGCTTCCTCAACTACGCAGTTATCGCCAAGCTCACCGAGGGCCACATGCTCGCCGACGTTCCCGCCATCATCGGCTCCATCAACGTCGTCGCGGCCGAACTCGACCGCTAAAGCACGCACGCCCTTCCGGGCCATCGGCGCAGGCGGATGGATGCCCTCCGAATTACCCAATCGCCGCGACCACGCCGCGTGCGAGGTTTTCGCATAGGCGCGCACACCATCACCCAGCGAGCCTTGAGCTTCTCAGAAATCCGCGCAGTGTCAACCCAGGGGCAACGGAATCAGCGCACGCAAAGCCAACGAGCGTGCGCTCGGCGGCCCTGCGCCGCGGACACCGAGCGTTACCTGGCCTTCGCGAGCATCTCGTTCTTCTTGCTCTCGCTCATCTTGTCCCACTCATCGATGCAACCGGCGCAGCAGAAGCCGACCTTCTTGCCTTTGTAGGCAACCGTGACGGCGGGGTCGATGAGGTGATCGGGCATGATCGGGCACTTGCTGTTTGACACCATGCCAGCATTCGCGATGGCCGCGTCGGGCGTGGTCTTGGTCTCGCGGCTCCCGGAGGCTTTGTCGCTGGCGCAGGCGCCAAGCATTGCAAGAGAGGCAACGGCAGCGGCGGTCGTGATCGTGCGCATGGAAGGTAAACTCCTTGGAATCTTCAAGACCACGGACGGTGCCACACACGGCAACCCAGCGCCCATCGCTTATCCTAGCGCGGGCGATGGCCAGGCTTCCCGCCCACCGGGTGCCGCGCCCGAGCCGCCGCGAGTCGGCTGCCCCTCGATTTGCAGCCGCAGCAGTTCGGCGTATCGGCCGCCCCGCTCAATCAGCTCATCATGCGAGCCCGACTCGATGATCGAGCCCTTGTCGAGCACCACGATCCGGTCCGCGTGCCGGATCGTGCTCAGCCGATGCGCAATCACGAAGCTCGTCCGCCCTCGCATCAGCCGCGCGAGGCTCTGCTGGATGAGCATCTCGCTCTCGCTGTCAAGGTTGCTCGTGGCCTCATCAAGGATCAGGATCCTGGGGTCCGCGAGGATCGCGCGTGCAATCGCGATGCGCTGGCGCTGCCCGCCCGACAGCCGCACGCCCCGCTCACCCACCATCGTCGCGAACCCGTCGTCAAACCCATTGATGAACTCCTGCGCGTTGGCGTCCCTCGCCGCCTGCTCCACCTGCGCCCCCGTCGCATCGCGCCGGCCATACGCGATGTTCTGCGCGATGGTCCCGTCAAAGAGCAGCACGTCCTGCTCCACGATCCCCAGCAACCCACGATAGCTCCGCACATCGATCTCGCGCAGATCAACGCCATCCAGCAGCACGCTCCCGCCCGGTCCACCGCCGGGCGCACGCGCATCAGGATCATAGAACCGCGCGATCATGTTGCACAGCGTTGTCTTCCCCGAGCCGCTGGCCCCGACCAGCGCGACGACCTCGCCCGCCCTGACCGACAGCGACACGCCCCTGATCACCGGCTCGGGCTGGGGCGTCTCTCCCTGCTCCCTCTTCCGCGCCACACGCGGGTATGTGAACCAGACGCCGCGCAGCTCCACATCCCCGCGCGTCCGGCTCGCCTCAACAAGTCGCGTCCCCTGACCCTCCTCGAACTCCTCCGACTCCGCCAGCAGATCCAGCACGCGATCCATCGCC
>JBBQGR010000427.1:0-2616 GCA_038323185.1 Phycisphaerales bacterium
GGCTTCGTCGGGTTCCTTCTCGCGCAGGTCGTCGTCAACGCGGGAATGAATCTCGGAATCCTCCCCGTCATCGGCATCACTCTTCCCTTCGTCTCCCACGGCGGCTCCAGCATGCTCGCGATGTGGATCATGACGGGCCTCGTCGCTTCCGTCGCACTCCGCCGCCCCCGCACCGGGATTCTGCGCAAGAGCTTCGAGTACGACGACGACGAGTAGGCGCGAGAGGCATTGAACACATCGCGTGCCACGATCATGCGAGCGAAGACGCGTCGTCCTGATTCCTGCGTGCAACGCGTCCGCCGCAGAATTCGGGCACGCGAAGGGGGTTCTCTCCGGAAGTCAGCGACGCCTACGCCAAGACCCTGGCTGGCCTTGGTGAGCCCCAGCAAGTCAGCTTCGCTGGGACAGAAGAGCCGCGTGACGACGTCGTGCACCGATGCGAATTCGCGTTCGCGCCCAAGACGCTCACAGCACAGCCTGGAGTTACGGCCGACGACAAAATCTCCGCGTTCGGCATTACGCTGAAGCCGTAGACTGTGTGTCGCTCAGAATCACAAACCGCACACGCCCGCAAGGAGCACCTTGCGAGCGTTCATACGTCAGTTGAGGGTGACAGAACACCAATCGAACTGCTTCGAAAGGCCTTAGTTCTTGAGGTCAAAGCTCCCAACCGCCTTGCCGCCCTTGTCGTCTTCGATCTCGACCCACAGCTTGCTGCCAGCGGGCAGGGGATTCGGGATCTCGGCATGGACATGCCAGCGGTTGGGGTTCTTGGGGTCTTCGACTTCCGCCTTGGCCTTCACGCTCCCCTTGGCGTCCTGCGTGCCGATCCAGAAACGAACAGCGGCCGCGTTCAGTGTCGAGCCCGCGGCGGGAGTGATCGTCATGTCAATTGGCGCGTCCTTGCCAGCGACGATCTCACCCTCGTCGCGCGTAGCCGTCGCGGTGAAAGAGCCAATGGGCTGCTCGCCCAGCGCGATCACCGCGCCGCCGTGGCCGGGGGCAGAAGCCATTGGGGCGGCGTGGATGTCGTCGGGAGCGTGGTCATGGCCGCGGTCGTCGGCCTTCTTGGCGGCGCCACTCGTGGTGCCAGCGGCGGGCTTCTTCTCCTCGCAGCCGGTCAGCGTGCTTATGGCGGCGAACGAGGCGAGCGTGAGTGCGGAAATCAGCAACAGGTTGTTTCGCATGGAGACTCCTTCGGTCAATGAGTGTGAATGATCGGCCAACGAGCCCAAACCGCTGGACATCGGGCCTCACAACGGGCGGCGTGAAAACGCCCGGGCCACGCGCCCGAGCAGCGACTGCTTGGATGATGGAGCATTGCTCGGCGACGCAGCGCCGACGCCATGCACGAAGGCATAGCCCGCGGGGACAACGAATAGATTCAGGAACGTCGAGGTCAGCAAGCCGCCGAGAACCACCACCGCAAGTGGCGCGAGCAGCTCGCTACCCGGCTTCCCCGAGGCGAGGGCGAGCGGGAGCAGGCCGAGCGCGGCGGAGAGAGCGGTCATGAGGATCGGCACCAGCCGCTCCATCGAGCCCTGAACGATCGCCTCGGGCACGCTCTTGTGGTCGATCTCGACGAGGTGGCGATAGTGATTGACGAGCAAGATGCCGTTGCGCACGGCGATGCCGAAGAGCGTGATGAACCCAACGAGGCTCGCAATCGACAGGACCGGCGCGAGGTACGTGGACGAGCCGACGCCGAAGAGTGCGAGCGTGTTGCTTACAAGCCCCGCGTGGAGAAGCGAATCGGTGATGAAGATCGCCGCGACGCCGCCGATGGTCGCCAGCGGCAGGTTGATCATTACTAGCAACGCTACCTTGAACGATCCGGTCGCGAGCTGCAAAAGCAAGAGCATGATCACCGCGACGCCCGCTCCCGCAATCAGCAGCGTTCGGCTGGCGGACTGCTGAGCCTCGAACTGCCCGCCGAACTCGACAAGATAGCCCTCGCGCTGGACGATGGGCTCGACGCGCGCCTTGACCTGCGCGACCAGGTCGCCCAGGTTGTATCCGTCGGCAACGTTGCAGGAGATGACTGCCTTTCGCTGCGCGTTCTCGCGAGCGATGATGTTGGGCGTCTTCTCGGGGCCGATGTCGGCCACATCGCGCAGGCGCACGGTCGGGCCGGGCTTGCCGTCCTCGGCGATGCCGCGGAGCATGAGGTCTCGCACCTGCTCGATGCGTTCGCGCTCGGAGGCATCGAGCCGGACGACCATGGCGTACCTTCGCACACCTTGGTTTATTTCCGCGATGTGCTCGCCGTAGAGGGCCATCTGGACCTGCTCGGCGGCGTCGGCGGGCGTGAGCCCCGCGGCGGCGAGTTCCTGATGGCGGTAGCGGATCGGCAACGACGTGATCAACACCTCGCGGTTGGCCGTCACGTCGCGGGCGCCGGGCAAGGCCTTGAGTTCACTCTCGATTTGTTTGGCCAGCGTGCGGAGCGTGCGCAGGTCCTCGCCGTAGACGTTGATGGCGATGGCCGCGGGCGTGCCCGAGAGGATGTGCGAGAGGCGGTGCTCGATGGGCTGGCCGATCTGCACCGTCACGCCGGGGACCGCCGTGGCGATCGCGGCGATGCCGGTGCGCACCCGCGCATAGTCGGCATCGGGG
>JBBQGR010000428.1:0-2614 GCA_038323185.1 Phycisphaerales bacterium
TGGCCGCCAGCGGCGCGCTCCTGATGCACGACGCCACGCTCCTCATGGACGCGGCGGTCTCAGGGCTCGCGATGTCCATCGACGCCTGCCGCGCCACCGACGCCTTCCTCGACGCTCGGCTCTACGAGGCTCGCAACCACCAGACCGCCGCAGAGATCGCCGCCGAAGTCGAGCGCCGCCTCGGCGGCAGCCAGATCATCACCAGCCACGTCGAGAACGACGAACGCGTGCAAGATCCCTACTCCCTCCGCGCCGCCCCCACCGTTCTTGGTGCCGCGCTCGATGCCATGCAGTACGTTGGCGACGCGATCTCGCGCGAGCTGCAAGCCGTCACCGATAATCCACTCGTCTTCGCCGATGCTCGCAAGGGTGAGCGTGCCATCGTTTCCGGTGCCAACTTCCACGGCATGCCCGTCGCCATCCCGCTCGACATCCTCGCCATCCCTATCGCCCACATCGCCGGCATCAGTGAACGTCGCACCTACCTCATCACCGGCGCGTTCGAGCCAGAGAGCCACCTCAAGCCCTTCCTCGCGCCGCGCCCGGGCCTCCAGAGCGGGCTCATGATCGCACAGTACACCGCCGCGGCGTGCGTCAACGAGCTTGTCGGACTCGCCTCCCCCGCTTCCGTCGCAAACATCTCGACCTGCGCAGGCATGGAGGATTACAACTCCTTCGGACCGCGCAGCGCCGCAAAGGCACGCCGCGCCATCGAGCTCGCCCGCATCGTCGTCGCGATCGAGCTTCTCTGCGCCGCGCAAGGCCTTGAGCACCATCGCCCGCTCCGATCCGGCAAGGCCGTCGAGTCCGTCCACAAAGCGATCCGTCGCGTGGTGAAGCCGCAGACCGACGACCGCCCACTCTCTGAGCCCATCAGTGCTATTGCACGCCTGATCGAGACCGGCGACCTCGCCGAGGCTGCCGAGGTCTAATCACGCAGCGCATTTGGCCTTGTTCCGCCGCGCCCGCCGCACTAGGCTGAACGAAGACACACCAGCCAAAGGTTCCGCCGCTCCGCCAGTCAATTCTCCCAGCCAGTGTGCCCCGGCAGTTCTCGGAGTATCGACGCCATGACGATAAACGCCAGCTCCAAGCCCAACGCATTGTCCAACAAGCCCGCCGCGCGGCCGCCCCACGCCGTCCCCTCCCCCACCGCTTCCTCTACCGCGCTCCCCGGCGCCCGCACGGTGCGCGCCCCGCGAGGGCTCGAACGCACGTGCAAGACCTGGCAGGCCGAGGCCGCGCTGCGCATGCTCATGAACAACCTCGATCCCGATGTCGCCGAGCGCCCCGAGGCCCTCGTCGTCTACGGTGGCCGCGGCCAGGCCGCACGCTCTTGGCCCGCCTTCGACGCCATCGTCTCCTCCCTCCGCGCTCTGGAGCCCGATGAGACGCTACTCGTCCAGTCCGGCAAGCCCGTCGGAGTCGTCCGTACCCACACCGACGCGCCGCGCGTCCTCATCGCCAATTCCAACCTCGTCCCCCACTGGGCAACGCAGGCCCACTTCGACGATCTCGCCCGCAAGGGCCTCATGATGTACGGCCAGATGACCGCAGGCTCTTGGATCTACATCGGCACGCAGGGCATCCTTCAGGGCACGTACGAGACCTTTGCCCAGGTTGGCCGCACGCACTTCGGCGGCGATCTCCGCGGCAAACTCTGCGTTACCGGCGGCTGCGGCGGCATGGGCGGCGCGCAGCCCCTCGCCATCACGCTCGCCAAGGGCACCTGCCTCATCGCCGATGTCGACCCCGCCTGTCTGGAGCGACGCCGCAAGGACCGATACCTCGATGAGATCGTCCAAGGCATCGACGCCGCCATCGACACAGCCCTCGCCCACGCCAAAGCAGGGCGCAACATCTCCGTCGGCGTTGAGTGCAACGCCATCGACCTCTTGGAACGCCTCCTTGAGCGCGGCATCACTCCCGACGTCCTCACCGATCAGACATCCGCGCACGACCCGCTGGTTGGCTACATCCCCGAAGGCATGACCCTCGCCGCCGCCGCCGGGCTCCGCGCCAGCGACGCCGACGCCTACCAGCGTCTGAGCCTGGCCTCCATGGATCGCCACGTCCGCGCGATGGTCGCGCTCCAGGAGCGCGGCGCGGCCACGTTCGACTACGGCAACAACATCCGCCAGCGCGCCAAGGACCACGGCTTCGATCGCGCCTTCAACTTCCCCGGCTTCGTACCCGCCTACATCCGCCCGCAATTTTGCCTCGGCAGAGGCCCATTCCGCTGGGCCGCCCTCTCCGGCGAAGCACGCGACATCTTCGTCACCGACCATGAGATGCTCCGCCTCTTTCCCGCCAAGGAGAGCGAGTACAACCAGCGCATGCACGACTGGATCCTGGGTTGCCACGCCAACCCCGAGGCCCTCCTCGCCGGACGCATCGACGACTGCAGACCCAAGTTCGCATTCCAGGGCCTCCCCGCTCGCATCTGCTGGCTCGGCCTCGGCCAGCGCGACAAGGCGGGCCTGCTCTTCAACGATCTGGTCGCCGCGGGAAAGGTCATGGCGCCAATCGTCATCGGTCGCGACCATCTCGACTGCGGCAGCGTCGCCAGCCCCAACCGCGAAACCGAAGCGATGAAGGACGGCACCGACGCCGT
>JBBQGR010000429.1:0-2613 GCA_038323185.1 Phycisphaerales bacterium
GCTTGCGATCCTCAAAGCCCCTGTCAAAGGTCACGCCCGTCCAAGTGCGCCCGCGACAACGCCGCCCTTGCTCGTAGCAAGCGCCGCCAGGACCACCCGTGCGCACAAGGGAAACCTCATCTCCTTAGGAGGCCTCCGACCAAACGGTCGGAGGTACTCCATTCAAGCAACCCAACCACCCAGCCCTGCCCTCCTCCCCTCTCTTCTCCCCCTCCCTGCCCGCACGCCTTCCCTCCCCGGCACGTCAGCCGACGTAGGCTCCAGACCCGGCAGGCCTAATCCGCCAGTAGCAACAGGAGACGTGCGATGCACGGTTCGTCGCCCAAAGATCGTGGTCATCAACCCCAGCCCAACGCGCCAGAGGCTGCGCGTGGTGAAGTGAACCGTCCGGCCGACGCCGGAATGGTGACCGACTTCCATGGCAAGCTCGACTACTCCGCCTATTTGCACCTGGATCAGATCCTGAGCGCCCAGCAGCCGCTGAGCTCGCCCGAGCATCACGATGAGCTCCTCTTCATCATCCAGCATCAGACCACCGAGCTCTGGTTCAAGCTCATGGTCCACGAGCTGCGTGCCGCGATCGCGCACGTCGCGAAGGATCAGCTCGAACCCTGCTTCAAGATCCTGGCGCGTGTGAAGCACATCCAGGCCCAGCTCCTGAGCCAGTGGTCCGTCCTCGCAACCCTTACTCCCAGCGAATACGTCCAGTTCCGCTACGTGCTCGGTCCCGCGAGCGGACTCCAGAGCCACCAGCACCGCCTGATCGAGTTCATGCTCGGACGCAAGGACGCGAAGATGGTCGCGGTCTTCGGCCACAAGCCCGCGATCCATGCCGAGGTTGAAGCGGCATTAAAGGCCCCGTCGCTCTACGACGAGTTCCTGCGCCACCTGGCCCGACGCGGCTTTGCGATTCCCGCCAGCGTGCTCCAGCGCGACGTCACGGTGCCGCACGAGTCAAACGCCCAGATCGTCGCAGTTCTCAAGGACATCTACGAGCGTCCGGGAAAGCAGTGGGACGCGTACGAGATGGCCGAGAAGCTCATCGACATCGATGAGCAGTACGCGCTCTGGCGCTACCGCCACGTCAAGGTCGTAGAGCGCGTCATCGGCTTCAAACGCGGCACCGGCGGCACCGCCGGCGTCGCCTACCTCCGCGCCATGGTCGACGACCGCCTCTTCCCAGAGCTCTGGGACGTTCGAACGGAGATCACAGAGTTCCACCCCACGACGTGATGAGGTGATGCGGTGATTCTGCGGTCGTGCGACTGCGGCCGAAGAGTTTGCGTTCATGGCTCGGAGGTAGCAATGTCCAGTCTGCGGCGGATTCTCAGCAAGGCCGGAACCTTCTCGTTGATCAGCTCAGTGATCAGCCCAGTGATCAGCCCGGTGATCAAGCCAGTAATCAGCCCGGTGATCAACGCAGTCATCAGCGTCATGCTCGCCTCCGCCCCGGCATTTGCGTGGGACGCAACCGGGCACCGCATCATCACCGTCTGCGCCATGGAACGGTTCCCCGATGCACCCGCATGGCTCAAGGAGCGCTCATCGCAAGTGGTCGATCAGAGCGTCGTGCCCGACCGGTGGCGCGGCGTGCGAGTCGCACAACTGACCCACGTCAACAACCCCGACCACTACCTCGACATCGACGAGCTCGCAGACTTCGGCCTCACGATGGAGACGATGTCGCCGCTACGCCACGAGTTCGTCGCGCAGTTGGTGACGGCTCGACTCAAGCCCGACTTCAAGGGCCGTCCGGTGAACGAGGCACGCGACCCAGACAAGACGCTCGGCTACCCCGGCTTCCTGCCCCACGCAGCGCTGGAAAACTACGGCAGGCTCGTCAGCGCGTTCAAGGTCATCCGCGTGATCGAGAAGCTCGATGATCTCGCTCGCGCGCCACAGCTCGAAGCCACGCGCGGCGCAGCCGTCAACACCATGGGCGTGATCAGCCACTTCATCGGCGACGCCGCGCAGCCTCTCCACACCACGATCCACCACCACGGGTGGATCGGCGAGAACCCAAACGCCTTCACCACCGACCGCGGCTTCCACGCCTACATCGATGGAACGATCATCCGCCACCACGCGCTTGGCGTCGCGGAAGTACGAGACGCGATGAAGGACATCACACGCGACACCAACGATCCGCGAAACCCTTGGAGCGACGTGCTCAAGCACGTGGACCGTTCGTTCCAGCAGGTCGTGCCGCTCTATGAGCTGCAGAAGTCCGGCGACCTTGAGCGCGCGCCCGGCAAGACCTTCATCGCCAGCCGCCTCGCCGACGGCGCCGCAATGCTCGGAGCGATCTACGAGGCAGCATGGAAGGCCAGCGAGCCCACCGAAGCCGAGATCAAGGACTTCATCCGGTACGACAACTTCGACGAGTTTCCAGCTTCAGAACCCAAGAAAAGCGAGTAACCGCAATCTCGCGGGCGCAGAAGGGGGAAAAGAGCAAGGATAAGGGAGCGATGAAGCGCGGCCAAGCTCCCTACCCTTGCGGTTCATGTCTTCAGGCAACGTGTACATCGAGACCTTCGGCTGCCAGATGAACGAGCTTGACAGCGAGCTGGTCTGCGGGCAGCTCCGCGCGCTCGGGTACAGCTTCACGACCGA
>JBBQGR010000430.1:0-2609 GCA_038323185.1 Phycisphaerales bacterium
GTGGTCGGCCTTTACTGGCCGAGTATTCTCAAGATGCTGCGCGGGATCCTGATGCAGGATCCGCAGGGACTTCGACTCTTCCTGAATCTTGTGATCGCGTTCATCCCTTCTGCGGCGCTCGCGTTAGTCGTTGAGGACTGGATTGATTCTCACCTCTTTCGAACGGGGCCGGTGCTCCTGGCACTCTTCGTCGGCGCTGTGTACATGATGGTGATCGACCTCTACGCCAGCGGCCGCATCGGGCGTGCGCGATCGGGCCTGGTGGAGACGACGATCCACGATGTGACGCCGCGGCAGGCGCTCTTCATCGGGCTTCTTCAGTGCATCGCGATCTGGCCCGGAACCAGCCGCAGCCTGATGACGATCACGGGCGGAATACTGATCGGACTTCGTCCGAGGGCCGCGGCGGAGTTCTCGTTCCTGCTTGGGCTTCCGACCCTTACGGCGGCGTGCGTCTACAAGCTCGCAAAGAACCTGTACGCGAGCCACAAGTCTGGCGAGCCGCACGTCTTTGAGGCGCTGGGTTGGACGGCCAGCGCCTTGGGCATCGCCGTCGCGGCCATCAGCGCGGCGGTGGCCGTGAAGTTCCTTGTTGGCTTCCTCAACCGATACGGCCTGACACCATTTGCCATCTACCGGACTGCGCTCTGCATCGTGCTGCTCGTGCTGAGCCAGACGGGCATCGTGCGGATCGGCAACGATGCCGCGCCCGAGACTGCCCCACCACTCAGCGCATCCGCTGGGCCGACTGCAGAAGTCGCCGCTGCACATCTCGCAGGAACCCAGACCCCATGAAGACTTCTTTTCCAAAGGGCAAGATCAAGGCCGTGCTGCTCGAAGGGACGCATCCGGCGGGAATCGCGCTGCTGAAGGCCGAGGGATTCCAGGTTGAGACCGCCTCGGGCGCGCCCGATCATGCGAAGCTGCTGAAGCTGGTCGACGGTGCGCATTTGCTCGGCATCCGATCCAAGTCTGAGGTGACAGACGACGTCATCGCGGCGGCCGGCAAGCTTCTCGCGATTGGCTGCTTTTGTATCGGAACCAACCAGGTGGATCTCGCCGCGGCGCGTCGGCGGGGTGTGCCAGTCTTCAACTCTCCGTTCTGTAATACGCGCAGTGTTGCGGAGCTGACCATCGCGGAGATTGTCTCGCTCTCGCGCCGCATGACGGACAAGTCCGCGCAGATGCACGCGGGGCTCTGGGACAAATCTGCGGATGGGGCGCACGAGGTACGAGGGCGCACGCTGGGCATCGTGGGATATGGACACATTGGTTCACAGGTCTCGGTCCTGGCCGAGGCCTTCGGGATGCGTGTACTCTACTACGACATCGTTCCAAAGCTCGGCATGGGCAACGCGCGGAGCGTGCGGAACCTCGCGGACCTGCTGAAGGATTCCGACGTCGTCACGCTGCACGTGCCCGCGACGCCAGAGACAGAGGGGATGATGGGAGCGGCACAGATCAAACGCATGAGGCCCGGCTCGCTGCTCATCAACAACGCGCGGGGTGGTGTGGTGCAGATGCCGGCACTCGTTGACGCTCTGAAGAGCGGGCACCTTGCGGGCTGCGCGCTCGATGTCTTTCCGGTCGAGCCTTCCGCCAAGGGTGAGTCCTTTGAGAGCGCGGTTCGCGGCCTTGCTAACGTGATTCTGACGCCGCACGTCGGAGGATCCACCGAGGAGGCGCAGGCCTCCATCGCGGAGGACGTCGCGAGCAAGTTCGTGAAGTTCATGAACACAGGCAGCACGACCGGCGCGGTCAATGTGCCCGTGGTGGACCTGCCCGAGCAGATCGGCGATGCCGGGCCGGCACGGCGGCACCGCATCCTGCACTTCCACCGCAACGTGCCCGGGGTGCTGAGCAAGATGCACCAGGTCATCGCGGACCTGGGGGCCAACGTCGCGGCGGAACATCTCATGACGCGCGAGGACGTTGGCTATGCCGTGATCGAGGTGGATCCGACTGATGGACGCAAGGTCGTGGAGGGTCTTCGCAAGGTGCCCGAGACGATCCGCGTGCGGGCGTTGTACTAGACCGGTCCAAGGTGAGCGCGGGGTGGTCTTGCGTCGGAGCGGTGGCGAGGGGCGTGCGGCTCCGTGACCACTTGGCAGCCAATCGATCGTCACCACTTCTTCGCCGCTTGTCGCCGCTCTGTCACTGCCCTCTCACGGCCGCAACGAGTTCCTTGTTCCGCTGGTCGGCGTAGTAGTTGTGCGCAACGAAGAGGGCATGGATTACGCCGGGCACCCACAGCATCAGCGTGAGCACGAGGTTGATGATCGCTTGGAAGGGCTTGCCGCAGATGAGGACCGCGACTGGTGGAAGCAGGATGGCGAGCAGGTAGCGCATTTCGATTCTCCCGTGCAGTCTTTCGGAAACACGATGGGTCGATTGCAGTTCCGCGTTTCACCCGGGCTGACACCCGGTCATGCCCGGTCATGCCCAGTCATGCCCAGTCATGCCCAGTCACGATCCCACAAGCCGCGCGTACATCGCGCGAGCAACGTCGGGGCGGCTTGTTCCCCGCACCAGCGCTCGGCCGTCGGCAAAGATCGTGATCTCGAGCGTGCCCACCTCCGGCGTGCGATGACGTGAAGTGACTCGGACAA
>JBBQGR010000431.1:0-2608 GCA_038323185.1 Phycisphaerales bacterium
CGGTGTGCTGGGCGACACGGGTCGAGATCGAGTCCCACATCAAGCCGAACCAGACATCGATCACGCGCACCGTCGAGGTGAACCGCACGAGAGAGTTCTCCGCAACGACTCCGAGCATCTTCCGAAAGGCCTCGGGGCGAGCAACGAGGGCGCTTTCGGGGATGCTCTCGCGAAGTCCTTCCTGTCGCTGGGCGGCGAGGAGGAGTCGCTCGACACAGTCCCACGACTCAGGGCGGCGCCACTGCAGCAACGCGGCGGGAACATGCCCGCCCATCCCGGCGATCCTGTGCTGGTTCGATGCCAACTGCTTCAATATCTCGAAGAACTGCTCGCCCACGAGTCCGCCGTCATCGATGGCGCTGGCGAGCGACAACAATGCGGCGGTGTGGTGCTCGAAAGAAGGCGGCGTGATAGGGGCTGGGCCTGTATGGAGTGCGCGCGAGCCCCTGCCACACGGTCTCGAGGTGCTGGCCCATCTTGGGGAAGAGGCATTCAAAGAACTCGCGTTGATCGGCGTCGGAGTAGGTGCGGACGTCAATGCCCTTGGGCGTGGGCGTTGTGTCGTCGGGGTCGTCGGTGTCAGCGTTGTCGAGCTTCTCATCATCGATCCACCGGCGCATCCACTCGCTCGCGCCGGGCAGACGCTGGACGGCCGCCATCCGAAGGGCGAGCCACTGCGGCTCCTTCTGCGCATCAACCTGCTGGCGTGCGTCCTTTGACTTGAGCATCTCTCAGGCTCCAGCAAGGAAGGCCAGTCAAATGAGCGTGACCCGTGTTTGGGACGTGACGTAGACCTGCGCGTCGAGCGAACGGAACTTCTGGCCGACGATTGCAACGAGATACACGCCATCCTCGAAAGCGCACCACGCCGTGTTGATCGCATCCTGCACGAGCCGCGGGGTGGGCGTCTCCCGAGCGTCGGGCGCGATCCGCCCCTGGGCTTGGCCTCGCTCGATCTTCCTTGGAGTGAGAACCCGATCAAGCCGTCGCGCCTCGCGGCGCTTCGCATACGCATCAAGGTCCGCCCGAACGTTCACGGCGATCAGATCGCGAAGGGTCAGGCCGCCATCGCCGCGCTCCCCCGTCGGAACAGTAACGGACCAGTTCGCAAAGAGCGGCCAGCGAGAACCAACGGCGCGACCGGAGATTTGTAGCGACACGGGATCAGAATACACCATTCCCGCAGAACCGCGGGCGCACAACCTTGTCTTGACCTCGCCCCGGGTCCATCAGCGGCCGCTCTCTCTGAGTGAGGTGCATGTTGGTTCTCAGGTCATAGACCCAGAGCTTCTTCGTCCATGGGTCTTACCGCGCGGGCTTGGAGGCGAGGCGACGGTCCGTACCAGGCTGCCCGTGACGTTTCGCGCGGTAATGTAGCAAGAATCCGGTGCTACGCCTCACGGCGAATCGGCGGCAATCGAGGAAGGGAGCGGTGTGAAACGGACTCCCGCCCGGAGTCGCGCACGCTGGCGCATGATCGGTGGTTGCGATGTGGTCTTGAGTTCGGGAGAACGCCGCCAGCACGAGGGTGGCGCGAGTTTGACGAGGAGGGCGAGGCGGGTGATCGGGAGCCGCTCGAGCCGTTAGCCCGCCGCGAGGAGAACGTTGAGCAAGAGGATCGGCTCTTGCCGGTGCGATGTGCCGTTCAAAGGATGCAAACGCTCGGCATTGCGGCGGCTGTCTGCCGCGGCCGCAAAATCGTGCAGCGCTCGGGCGGCGTCTACCTCCAAGGCTACGGCCTCAGCAACTGCGTCTGCAACGACGGACAGCGCCCGCTTGATGCTGGGGCAAACGCTTGTAACAACTCACGACAGCATTTGTCCGGTAGATGTGTGTCTCCGACCACTCCCCGTGCAAAACTATCCGTGTATTCGCGTGATACCGTCACTAGATTCGCCTCTCAGGAAATTTTTATCTTCGAGTAATTTTCCCTCTTTATAGTTTTAATTATGGTTCCAAGGATCTCAAATTCTACGACTTTTTGAAGTGGTGCGCTACCATGCGTAGGTCGAACGATGATCGTTCTCTGGCTCGCGGATTCTCGCGGAGCTGCACGACTTCGTCGATACTAACATAGTGAGGAATGACATGAAGGACATTGTTGAGACCGCAATCGCTGCCGGCACGTTCAAGACGCTTGCTGCGGCGCTCGGCGCTGCCGGGCTTGTGGAGACCCTGAAGGGTGCTGGCCCGTTCACCGTGTTTGCGCCAAGCGACGCCGCCTTCGCGAAGCTCCCGGCGGGAACGGTAGAGAGCTTGGTCGCGCCGGCGGCCAAGGCGAAGCTGACCGGGATTCTCACGTACCACGTCGTCGCGGGCAAGGTGCTCGCTGCCGACGTGATGAAACTTCACGACGCTGCAACTGTCAACGGCCAGTCTGTCGCGATCAAGGTCGTTGACGGGAAGGTGAAGATCGACACCGCCACTGTGGTCACCGCAGACATTCAGTGCACGAATGGTGTGATCCACATCATCGACTCGGTGCTGATGCCCAAGTGAGTGCTGGGTTCTAGTTCTATGAAAGTGTCGCCGGCCGTTTGCGGACAACGGGCCGCGGTTTTAATGGTGGATCGAAGAGAAGCTTGAGTACGCCAAAAAAAAAATGCCC
>JBBQGR010000432.1:0-2595 GCA_038323185.1 Phycisphaerales bacterium
GCGCACCTGATCCGCCTGACGAGCCAGCGCTGGCGTGCAGATGGCGAGACGGACCATCCGTTGTGGAAGCACTGGCTGCTCGTGGCACTTCCGGAGAAGCCGCGGAGCTCAACGGCGACACTCATCATCAGCGGTGGGCGCCATCGCGATGCGACGCCCACCGAGCTGCCGGGCGAGCTTGAGATGCTTCTGCGCGTGACGGGTGCGCCGGTGATCTATCTCGACAACGTACCGAATCAGCCGCTGGTGCTGGAGGGGGATGGGCAGAGTCGCATCGAGGACAACATCCTCGCGCGAACCTGGGTTCTTGCAATGCGTGACAACGACGCGGCGTGGATCGGGCAATTTCCGATGACCAAGGCGGCGGTCAGGGCGATGGACGCCGCGGACGCGTTCACGCGAGAACTGGCGAGCGGCACCAGTGAAGGCGCGAACGGCGCGACGGCGAAGCCGCTGATCGACGGGTATTTCGTTGCGGGCGGGAGCAAGCGCGGCTGGACGACTTGGCTGACGGCGGCGACGGGCGATGCGCGCGTGCGGGCGATTGCGCCGACGGTGATCGACATGCTGAACATGCCCGCGCACACGCCGCACCACTTCGCGAGCTATGGCTTCTGGGCTCCTGCGCTCAAGGACTACGTGAACAACGGGATCGCGGAGAAGTTTGGCACGCCCGCGCTGAACAGGGTGATCGCGCACGTGGACCCCATCGGCTATGTCCCGGCGATCGGGACCATACCGACGTTCCTGATGCATGCGGGCGGCGATGAGTTCTTCCCGACCGATTCGGCGCGCCACTACGAGTCGATCCTGAACGGGCCGGGGACGGAGCATCGCCACATCCGCGTGATGCCCAACGTTGGGCACGGGCTGAAGGGTTCCCAGGCGTGGCTTGAGGTCATGAGCTTCTTCCTTCAGGTGCGCGAGGGAAAGACGGTGCCCTCGCTCTCGTGGAGCGTGAGCGGGAATGGAGGAAGGAGTGACGAGGGGACTTTGACGGTGACGACGAGCGCCAAGCCGCTGTCGGTGACGCTCTGGCGTGTGGAGAACGCGTCGAACCGTGACTTCAGGATTGATCAGACGGGTCCGACCTGGCAGCCGACGGTGCTGGAGGCGGCGGATGCGTCGGGCCTGCGATACGTTGCGAAGCTTGAGTCTCCGCAGAAGGGATGGCGGGCGAGTCTTGTGGTGGCGACGTTTGGTGCGGGGGCTTCGAGTCCTACGCCGCTGACGATCTCGACCCGCGTGTTTATCACGCCCGACACGCTCCCCCACGCGGCGGAAGTTCCGGTGCCGAAGCCGTGATGAACGGGTGGCAACTTCGCTCTGCGCAGCGAGTGAGGATGCAACTTCGCGCAGGCTTCACGGTTCTGGCCGCTTGCCGCTCGTGTGGTCCGCTACATTCGGCGACCATGAACATTTACTCTGGCTCTTGCGTCTCACGGTCGACGGCTCTCTTCGCTGCGGTGTGCGCTGCTTGCCTGCTGCCCGCGCTGTCGTTGGGGCAGATTGCGCCAGTGCATGCCGAGGACATCTCGGACAACATTGGTCACACGCGGCACACCCACCACCATAATCCCAAGCATCCGACGGTGGCTCCGACGCCCGATCGGTTCGTGACAAGCCGCCAGAGCGACGTGGTGCTGCCGCTGCCGGAGGAGAAGGACGCGTTCACGTTCGTTGTCTTCGGAGATCGCACCGGCGGGCCGGTGGACGGCGTCAAGGTGCTGGCGGATGCGGTGCGTGATACGAACCTGATCGAGCCGGACCTCGTGATGACGGTGGGGGACTTGATCAACGGGTACAACGCGACGCCGCTCTGGATGGATCAGATGCGCGAGTTCAAGGGGATCATGGACGAGCTGCGGTGTCCGTGGTTCCCGGTTGCTGGCAACCATGACGTGTACTGGCGCGGGCCCAACCGTCCGGAGCTGGAGCACGAGGGCAACTACGAGATGCACTTTGGCCCGCTCTGGTACGCGTTTGAGCACAAGAACTGCTGGTTCATCGCACTCTTCAGCGATGAGACGAATCCGAAGACAGGCGAGAAGGGCTTCGGTAAGCCTGAGAACCACGCGATGAGCGAGGCGCAGTTCGGTTGGCTGCAGGAGACGCTCGCGAGGGCCAAGGACGCCGAGCACGTCTTCCTGTTCCTGCACCATCCGCGCTGGATCGGCGGCAACTATGGCAACAGCTGGGACCGGGTTCATGAGCTGCTCAAGAGCGCGGGGAACGTGACGGCGGTCTTCGCGGGCCACATCCACCGCATGCGCTACGACCCCAAGGACGGGATCGAGTACGTGACGCTCGCGACGGTGGGGGGTGGGCAGAGCGGCGTGGTGCCCGAGGCGGGGTGGCTGCACCACTTCAACATCATCACGGTTCGCAAGGATCAGGTCGCGATGGCCTCGATCCCTGTGGGTGAGATGATGGACGTGCGCGAGATCACCGGTGAGTTTTCGGACATGTGCGCGGCGCAGTCGCGCCAGACGCCGGTGTTCTCCGGACCGATCATAATGGGCGCGGATGGCGCCGTCTCGCAGACGCTGAGTGTGACGCTTGAGAATGTGACCTCGCGCCTCATCGACCTGACGA
>JBBQGR010000433.1:0-2578 GCA_038323185.1 Phycisphaerales bacterium
TGGCTTCGCGATCTGCACGATCGAGCCCGAGGTTCCAATCTTCTGGGTGCCCGAGTGCGGCTGGATCCATGATCTGTGGATCGAGCCATCAACGCGCCGGCGTGGCGCAGCTCGCGCGATCGTCGAGTTCATCGCCGCTCGCTTCGAGGCCCTCGGAGTTGCGCAGATCCGCCTGCACACCGCCGCGTTCAACGATGATGCGCGTGCGCTCTTCGCTGGCGCCGGATTCCGGCCGTGCGTTGTTGAGATGCTGCGCCCACTGGGCTCAGCGGGGAGCACTTCGAACCCACACACAGCGCAAGGAGCAACGGCCTGAGCCACTGGAGCCACAGCGCCAAACGCCATGAGCCTGCGTCCCTCCGACATCTCCCCATCACGCGTTCGCGAGCTCGAGGCGGGCCTGAACGACTCGCGCAATCTCGCGGAGCTGCTCGCGATGGACTTTGGCCGCCTGATGCGAGCCGCATGCCCCGCGCTCCCCGCCGCGGCCGCGAGCGCGTTCGATGAACTCGGCAGGGCCGGCATCATCCAGCGCATGGAGCTCGGCGGGAAGCTGCTCACGCAGCACGCCCCGAAGGATCTCGACTCGCTTGCAGCATCGCCAAGCGATGTCGTGCGCTCGTGGGCCTGCTACGCGGCAGTGCGCGAGCGGCGCAGCACGCTGCGCCAGCGGCTCGCGCGAGTGCGGCCCTTCGCCGATGATGCCAACAGCGGCGTGCGCGAGTGGGCCTGGATGGCGCTCCGCCCCGCGCTCATCAGCGAGCTCCCGCTCGCGCTCGACCTGCTCGCGCCCTGGACCTCTTCGACCTCGGCCAACGTGCGCCGATTCGCAACCGAAGCAACACGCCCGCGCGGCGTCTGGTGCTTGCACATCACGGCACTCAAATCAGACCCGCAGCCCGCGATCGCGCTCCTGGAGCCACTGCGCGCGGACGCGAGCAAGTACGTGCAAGACTCCGTGTCGAACTGGCTCAACGACGCCGCGAAGTCGCGCGCGGACTGGGTCCGAGCGCTCGTGCAGCAGTGGCGGCGCGAGCGCAGCAGCGCCGCGACCGCACGCATCTGCCGGCGCGCACTCCGGACATGCGGGGAGGCGTAGGCCCATGATAACTTCAACACAACACCGAGCCGTTCCTCGCTCAGGTAGCGAGCTAGCAGAGACGTCCCTACCCTCCCGGCCTATGGCACTCATTGTTACCGGCACCATCGGCATCGACACCATCGTCACCCCGCACGGCCACGCCGAGAAGATCCTTGGCGGCTCGGGCACGTACTTCGCCGCGGCAGCATCCTTCTATGGACCCGTGCGCTTGGTCGCGGTCGTCGGGAGCGATTTCCCGCCCGAGCACCTGTCCACCCTCATGCACTTCAAGGGCGTCGACACGCAGGGCCTTGAGGTTCGCGCCGGGAGCAAGACGTTCGCCTGGGGCGGCAAGTATCACGCGAACATGAACACGCGCGAGACGCTCTTCACCGAGCTTGGCGTTCTCGGCGAGCACCCGCCAAAGGTGCCCGCAGCCTTTGGTGACTCGGACTTTGTCTTCCTCGCCAACTCGCCGCCAGCGGTGCAGATGGGCTTCCTTGATCAGTTGCCCAAGCGGAAGATCGCCATCGCCGACACGATGGACCTCTGGATCAACATCGCCAAGGACGACCTGCTCGCGCTGCTGAAGCGCGTCGACGGGCTCGTACTCAACTACGACGAGGCCGAGCTGCTGACAGGCAAGGCCAACACGATCGCCGCGGGCCGCGCGATGCTCGCGCTCGGGCCGCGCTTCATCGTGATCAAGAAGGGTGAGCACGGCGCGCTGCTCGTCCATCGCGATGGGCTCGCGGCACTCCCCGCATATCCCGCCGATCAGGTGATCGATCCCACCGGCGCGGGCGACACCTTCGCCGGCGGCATGATGGGCTACCTGTCCAACACCGGGCACGCCATCGACGATCCCGGCTCATATGCCAACATTCGGCAGGCGCTCGTTCACGGCACCGTTGTCGCGAGCTTCAACATCGAGGCCTTCAGTCTCACGAGGCTACGAACGCTGACCAAGGCCGAGATCGATGCACGCGTGAAGGAGTTCACGGACATGGTCCGCGTCTGAGCCTTGTTCGACACACCGTTTCGGAGGTAGGAGTTTCAAGTGAGCACGACCTCGCACAACGCTGCGGTAAAGAACCCCGCAAACGACGGGCGCTGGATCGCCACTGTTGTTGCCGCCGCGCTCGGCATGCTCGCGATTGGATTCAGCCTCGGTTCCGGCGGCAGCATGCCGCAGGATGATGGGCGCGTGATTCCGTCCACGCGATCAACGAGTGCGACGAGTGGCGCCGCGCCGGTTCGCCTTGAAGCATCGAGCGCATCTCCGCCGCAGCCCGCCGCTGATGTGTCGGCGCTCGCCGCGATCCCGGCAACCGACGAAGCGTCGAGCACCACTCAAGAAGTTGAGAGACCAGCACTCGCACGGCTCATCAAGATCAACACCGCAACCACCGCGGAGCTGGAACTGCTCCCGGGAATCGGTCCGGCGATGGCCGCGCGAATCATCAGGCACCGCGCAGAGAACGGGCCGTTCCGAGG
>JBBQGR010000434.1:0-2555 GCA_038323185.1 Phycisphaerales bacterium
AACTGGCTCGATGCTCACAGCAGGCGGGCCGCACCTCCATCAAGGAAGTCAAAGATGCCGACGAGCACGAGGGCGCCGACGGCCTTCTCCCAGTTCGGGAGCAGCGCGAAGTGGATCGACGCGAGGCCCGAGCAGAGGGCCAGGGTGGTGAGAAGGTTCGGAATGAGTACCGCCACCGGCATCTCGCGCTTGCGTGGCCCGAGCCTGAGAAACATCACGCGGCTCCTTGCGGCGAGGTCGGAACGGTGCCGAGCACGCTCGAGCCCGCGCTGACACGATCACCGACCTTGACGCCGACGACGGCACCCGCAGGCAGGTACACATCCACGCGCGAGCCAAAGCGGATGAGGCCGAATCGCTCGCCCGCTCGGAGCGCGGCGCCCTCCTTCACGCGGCAGACGATGCGCCGGGCCACCAGGCCCGCGATCTGCACCACCACGATCCGCCCGGCGGCGGGGGTCTTGATCAGAAGGCTCATGCGCTCGTTGAGGTCGCTGGCCTTGTCGAAGGAAGCGTTGAAGAACGTGCCGGGTCGGTACGCAACCTTCTCGACAACGCCCGCGAGCGGCGCGCGATTCACGTGCACGTCGAAGACGTTCATGAAGACGCAGATGCGCGAGAGCGGCTCGGACCCGGCACCAATCTCCGGCGGCGGGGATGCGGGTCCGATCAGGCAGATCACGCCGTCCGCCGGGCAGATGACCAGCCCGGGATCGGTCGGAACGGCCCGCTGCGGATCACGGAAGAACCAGACACACCAGACGCACAAGACCAGTGCCGCGGCGGCGATCGGTATGCCGAAGAGGCCGAACCAGAAGAGCGCGCCCGCAGAGATCCCGAGTCCAACCAGCACGAACGCCGCCACGATCGGCAGGCCCTCGGGCGCGATCATGGACGCGGGATCGTCGGGGCGGGTCTTGAGCGCGGCGGTGCCGGGCTGGGGTCCCGCGTCGCGAGAATGTGGAGCACCGGGATCCGGTGCGGCGTGGGGCGCTCGCTGAGCTTGGGTTTGTGTCACGTTCCATCGTAGTGAGGGCCAGTGAGGGCCGAGAACCCTTCGGCGGAACCTTCGGATTGGCTGATTCTGGCGTTGGGAACTGATATTCGCATCAAAGACCATGAACAGTGCCCATTTAGGGATGCCAGTCCGGCGAGCGAGGATGAACACTGAGGGTTGAACGGTCGATGCTCTTGGTGATGGCGAGTTCCGGAACCATTCTGATCTGCGATGACGAGCCCCATATCCGGCACGTTGTGGCCGCCAAGATGCGCTCGGGCGGCTTTGAGGTGCACGAGGGTCGCAACGGGCGGGAAGGGCTCGTGCTGCTTGGGCTTGCGTCGGCACTGGCGGGGCAGATCGCGCCGGCCACAATCGTGCCGTCATTGATCATCACCGACCTTCAGATGCCGCTGATCAGCGGGCTTGAACTCGCGCAGAGCATCCGCGACGCCGGGCTTCGGATCCCGGTCGTCATGCTCACGGCTCGCGGCTACATACTGACACAGGAGCAGCTGGACGCGGCGGGAATCCGCGAGGTGATCGCCAAGCCGTTCGGCGTGAAGGCTCTCATGGATCGCGTGAACGCGTTGCTCAGTGAGTGTGGCCGTTCAGCGGCCGCCCCCGGAACAGAGGGAGCAAGGGCCGCATAGGCGACGCGCATGATTCCATTGACGCCAGAACCCGGAGTGGACAGCGGCAGGATCGCCACGGAAGTCGTGACGCGATGCGCCGAGCTTGGTCTGCTTGCGGTCTTCTTCGATAGCCATGGCAGGGTGGTGCGCTGCACTCCAGAATCACTCCGGCCCGATGCATTGTTGCGAACCGAAGCGGTACTCCCGATCACTGCATCGATGCTGAATCGAACGCCAACCACGGAAGGCTCGCTGCCTTCCATTCAGGTGCCGGGATTTGGACGCGTTCTGATGGGAACCGTGGCCGAGGCTGGCGGGCTTGCGGGGCGGCTGATGGTTCTGCTTCCAGAACGGGGAGGAGTCGCGCGAGGATTGCTCGCGGCGTGGAGCGACGCAACCGGCATCGCGGCTGTCGAACTGGCTCGCGGGCTGGGGGGCGTTGCTGATACGTCGTCGTTTCGCGTCGTTGAGGCAAGCCTTCGCTCGATGATCGCAGATACCTCGGCCCTGCGCGAGGCGCGCGATGCGCTGTCGGGCTTCACGTCGCAGCTTAGCGATTCCTACGACACCATCGACGTGGTCTATGCGCTCGGCCGCGCGATGCGCGGGCCCTTTGAGCCAAACGCGTTTCTTGGCGCGGTCTGCGATCGGCTGCACGGCGCGTTGAAGTTCCGGTGGGTCGCCGCGGTCTTCGGCGAGGAAGCCGGACCCCGGCCCATGCGCGGCCGATTCGCCTGCACGGGTTCGCCTCCGGTCTCGGCCGAGACCATGCACGATGCGGCGCTCTCGCTGGCAGCGACGGCCCGGCTCAACTCCGGCGCGCAGGTCCGGACCGATGCGGGGCTCTTCTGCTCGCGTGAATCGCCGCAGGTTGTGGTCCTGCCGCTGCTTTGCATGGGCAAGGTCGCGGGCGTGCTGCTGGC
>JBBQGR010000435.1:0-2543 GCA_038323185.1 Phycisphaerales bacterium
CCAAGTGCCTCCCACCGCTCGCCATCCCACGTCGCGATGTTGTTGAAGGCATTGGTGCCGAACTGGGTGATCGCTCCCGCCACAACCAGCCGCCCATCGGGCAGTGTCGCGAAGGCCCTGACGGTTCCGGTCACGCCGCCGCCAAGGGTCCGCCACTCGTCGCCGTCGTAGATTCCCAGCCCCGCGACGGGCGTTTCCGCGATGTTCGTAAACGTGCCAGCCGCGACCAACTGGTGCCCCAAAGGACCTGGCCCATCCGGGTCCCAGACACCGATCTCGCTCACGCCTCCGTTGGGTTCGAGCGTGCCGCGGCTCGGCCCAATTCACCTCCCCCCGCTCTGGGCCTGTGCCGTGGTGGGCGCGATGGATGAAACGACGATCACCGCCGCGACGAGCGCGGCAGCAGCCACAGAACGGGATCGGATCGACATGAAGCACCCCCGAAAGTTGAGCCTACGAGTGCAGTCCGATACTCCGTTCGCACCCGCAAGGTTGCAAGCGGGTCGGGGGTTTTTGCGAACTTAACGCTCTGATCCGAGGCGGCCAACCGAGCCCCACGCGCAAGCGTGGGGGGCCTTGATCAAGCGTGGGGGCAATTCAATCGCAGGATCCAATCTCCGCTCCATGATCCGCGTACCGCTCTAGGTAGCAATGGAGCGCGTGGAATGCGAGGCCCGCGATTCCGACCATGCGATTGCCCCGCGAATCACAGGTCCACCACGCCCCAACACCCCCGCGCACCCTACGCTCCCTCCGTAATGTCCCGCATCGACGACATCTTCGCCGCGCTCCAGGCCCAGAACCGCACGGCCCTTATGCCGTTCGTCGTCGGCGGCCATCCGCGCAGGGGCGATCTCTCCCTCCTCCTCGCCGCCCTCGAGAAAGCTGGCTCCAGCATCATCGAAGTTGGCATCCCCTTCTCTGATCCCATCGCCGACGGCTCCGTCATCGCCGCGGCGATGCACGAGGCCCTCAAGCTCGGCACCACGCCCGACTCCATCTTCGAAGAAGTCGCCACCATCCGCCCCTGGCTCAAGGCCGGGCTCGTCGCGATGGTCAGCGTCTCAATCGTCCACCGCAGCGGCGGACCGGCCACCTTCATCTCCAACGCACGCCAGGCTGGCTTCGACGGCCTCATCATCCCAGACGCGCCGCTCGAAGCACTCGGCCCCATCCGCGACGCCGCGGCCAACGAGGGAATCTCGCTCAGCCTCCTGCTGGCCCCAACCACCCCCATCCAGCGCGCCGAAGAGATCCTGAAGGCCTGCTCAGGATTCCTGTATCTTCTTACCAGGGCTGGCCTTACCGGTGAACAGGCCCAGGCCCCAGACATCGCCGGCAAGGTGGCTAGGCTTCGCGAGATGACCTCGCTCCCCATCGCCTGCGGCTTCGGGATCAGCACGCCAGACCACGTCCGCGCCGTGACGCTCCATGCCGATGCCGCGATTGTGGGCAGCGCTCTCGTCCGCCGCATCGCCGCCGCCACGAAGGCCGGCAAGGACCCCATCGCCGAGGCCGAGGCCTTCACCAAGACCCTTGTGGATGCCCTGTCGGTTGGCCACCGCCAGCAGCGCGCCCAGCGTCAGCAGGCGGCCCCCGCCGCCACATCCACGCATCCCAGCCCGTAGTGTTTGCATAGGTTTCCTGGACCACTCTGGTCCAGGCACATGTGC
Source organism: Phycisphaerales bacterium (assembly GCA_038323185.1). GTDB lineage: Bacteria > Planctomycetota > Phycisphaerae > Phycisphaerales > UBA1924 > JBBASU01. The sequence goes on from JBBQGR010000435.1 coordinate 1,674, forward strand.
TTGGCACGCCCCTTCCGCCCGTTCGCCAACCAGTCTCCACCAGAACTTCAGCCGCTCCGGAAACAGTTTCACGGCGCGGTACGATCACCAGGCCAGTCCTCGGGGAACGTGACTTCCGCAGGTCCGACAGCTCGCGATGATGGGCCACAACGACCCAGGCGCAGGGCGGCATCAGCAAAGGAATCTCCGCGATGGCAAGCACGAACGGTTCGACCTACTTAATCACACACGAGAATGGCGTCACCATGACCAAGCACGATCACAACTCTCATCATCCCCACGCCTCCCGCGCCAGCACCGGTGCCGAGTCTCGCCGCGTCGATGAGCGTTTCTCCGAGGATGTCTTCACGCTCCGCGTGATGCAGCAACGCCTCCCGAAGGACACGTACAAGAAGCTTCTCCGCACCGTCAACCTCGGCGAGTCGCTCGACGCGCACCTCGCCGATGTCGTCGCCTCCGCCATGAAGGACTGGGCCATCGAGAAGGGCGCCAGCCACTACACGCACTGGTTCCAGCCCCTCACCGGCAACACCGCCGAGAAGCACGACGCCTTCATCGTTCCTGATGGCAACGGCGGCGCACTCAGCGAGTTCACCGGCTCCGCGCTCGTTCAGGGCGAGCCCGATGCCAGCAGCTTCCCCTCCGGCGGCATCCGCGCCACCTTCGAGGCCCGCGGCTACACCGCCTGGGACTGCACAAGCCCCGTCTTCATCAACCGCAACGGCGGCACCGCAACCCTCTGCATCCCCACCGTCTTCGTCTCCTGGACCGGCGAGGCCCTCGACAAGAAGACCCCGCTCCTGCGCTCCATGGATGCCCTCTCGACGCAAGCCATGCGGATCCTCAAGATCTTCGGCACCGACGCTGGCG
>JBBQGR010000436.1:0-2532 GCA_038323185.1 Phycisphaerales bacterium
CCAAGTACTCCGACGCGATGGGCTTTGCGATCCTCGATGAGTCGCAGCAGAAGAAGAGCGTCATCATGGGGTGCTACGGCATCGGCGTCTCGCGGACGATGGCCGCGTGCGTCGAGATGAGCCACGACGAGAACGGCATCATCTGGCCCGCGCCGATCGCGCCGTACCACGTCCTCATCACGCTCATGAAGCCCGAGGATGCCAGCCACCGCGCCGTCTGCGACCAGCTCGCCAAGGACCTCGCCGGAGCGGGCGTCGACGTCCTCATCGATGACCGCGACGAACGCGCGGGCGTCAAGTTCAAGGACGCCGATCTCGTCGGCGTGCCCATCCGCCTCACCATCGGCGACAAGGCCCTCGCGGAGCAGGCCGTCGAGTACAAGCTCCGCAAGGACACGGGCAAGGGCGAGAACGTGAAGATCACGGACGTGGTGAAGAAGTGCGTGGCGGTGCTGGGCTGACCGACGCGTCAAACGGGCATTCTGAAAAACGCATGCACCTCCACCCCGCCAACACCCCCGCCGACATCCGCGACTTCGAGTCCCTCTGCCGCGAGTATGCCACGAGCCTTGAGCAGCTCATCGGCGTCTCGCTCGCGCATCAGGGCTTCGAGGAAGAGATGCGCACCCTCCCCGGCAAGTACACGCCGCCCGCGGGCCTCATCATCCTCGCCCGCGATTCGCTCGATCCATCAATCGCCATCGGGTGCGTGGCCCTGCGCCCACTCCAAGAGCTCTCAACGCCCAGCATCCGCGTCTGCGAGATGAAGCGCATGTTCGTCCGGCCCGCGGCGCGAGGCAGAGGACTCGGCATCACGCTCGGCGAGTCCATCGTGGCCGCCGCACGCGAGATGGGCTACGCCACGATGAAGCTCGACACCGATTGCACCATGGCCGCCGCGATCGCGACGTACACACGCCTGGGCTTCACACCCTGCGCGCCCTACAACACTGACCCCTGCGCCAACACGCTCTGGTTCGATCTCGATCTCACGAATCCCTGATTCACGCGCAATCACAACCCCCACGGCAGGTGGTCTCGTGTGCTCACGTACCCCTCACGCTCATCCACGATCTCCTCGCGCTGAGCCTTGCTCAGGATCTTCGTGACCCGCTCCCTGAATCGCTTGTCGAGTTCATACCGCTCCACGCGGGTCACGCTCACCGGATGGTCCTTGGGAGCGAGGCTCTCGCCCCGCCACGCAACCTCCGGAATCAGACCCATCTTCACCGCGAGCGATCGCGGCGGCGTTTCCCAGATCAGCGACTCCTCCGCCTTCGCCGCCCGCCGCCGCCACGCCGCAAGCTCGCGTTCATACGCCTTGATCGCCTCATCCATCTCAACACGCTGCGCCGGCTCCAGGCTCGTTAGCCTGCCCGCCGCCGCGACGAACCGTTCCGTGCGTGTCGTCTCAAAGACCAAGCCGTAGCTCGCCTTGAAGAAGGCCTCCTCAAACCGCGCCCCGAGTTCCGGCCCCAGCACCTCGCCAATCCGCCGCACGTACCGCCGGTTCACCTCCGCCAGGTTCCGGCGCGCCCGGCGTGCATCCTCCCACATCCCCTTGGCCTTCTCAAAGTCTGTCTCCTGCAGCTTCGTGAATTCTGTCTGAACCTCAATCGCCGCATCACGCGCCACAATTGCCCGATCCACCTCCGCGGCGTACTCCTCCAGCACTTCATCAAGCCCCGGCGGCGGCTCCCCCTCTCCCAGCAAGTCTTCCGTCAACCGCCCAAGATCAACCGACTCCGACGGCAAACGCCCCGACCCGATCCGCTTCAGCCTGCGCAGTTCCCGCTCCAAGATGGGCCACCGCGCCTCCTGCTCGCGCGTCAAAAAGCTCTTGAGATCCTCCATGAACCGCGACTGGATCTTCTCCGTCTCGTTGTCCCACTCCTCCAGCCGCTTCCGCGCCGGATCGATGAGCGTCAGGTCCCGCATAGCCTCGGCCTTCTCCGAGACGTCGGCCACGTACGCCTTCACCTCGACACTCCGAACGTCCAGCTCCCCGACGTACCCGTCATAGAGTGTCTCGAGCGCGGCACGCTCCGCCTCCGATAGCCGCAGCGTCTTCGCGATCACGCCAACATCACGCCGCGACAACTGCGGCTTGTAGCCATCCGAGGGACCAAATCCCATTCCAATGCTCGACTGAGCCCCCGCGCGAGGCACGCCAACGCACAGAGCCAACACCGCGGCCACCAGCACCGCCACCATCACACATCTCCACATCAGCACGCCTCCATAAAGCAATCGCCGCCACGCGAGCACGCCATCGCGTCAAGCACAGCGTCGAAAGGATGCCCGCCCCGACCCATGCCTGTCAAGTCGAGGGCGACGCATCCGCCGCAAGCCCACACTCCTCTGCCCGCCCCTCGATCCAACCTCCGCACGCCTTTGGTTAACATAACTTTTATTATAGGACGTTGTAGAGAGCGGAGAGTCTTGCGCGTCCCACCTCCCCAATCGTCCAGACGCACGCCGCTTCACCAATCACCAATCCCGATCTTGGCGGCTTGATCTCTCCCTCGCCAC
>JBBQGR010000437.1:0-2528 GCA_038323185.1 Phycisphaerales bacterium
GTCGGCTATGTCGACCAGGAGAACGCCGAGTCGTTCCTGCGAGGCGTCACCAAGAACCCAGACGCTTACAAGCCCTTCAAGCCGGGAAAGAAGGGGTAGCAGTGCGGGTGCGCTGGCGGCAGAGTTGCAGTCCAACGCCGCGAAGCGGTGAGGGTCAAAGGCCGGGCGTCTCGGCGAAGCCCCACGCCCGGTCGCGCCGGAAAGAAGCCCGCACGACGCCGTGGTGCAGGTGACAACCGCGACGGTTCTCAGGGATGCCGCGTTCGCGGCGATCCCCGGCTTTTCACCTTGACGGCTTCGCCGCCTTCCCGGCGTTCTCGCTCAATCCCCCGTATCCAGCACCGCCATGAAGGCTTCCTGCGGGATTGTGACGTTGCCGATGGACTTCATCCGCTTCTTGCCTTCCTTCTGCTTGTCGAGCAGCTTGCGCTTGCGGCTGATGTCGCCTCCGTAGCACTTGGCGAGCACGTTCTTGCGGAAGGCCTTGATGGTCTCGCGCGCGATGACCTTGCCGCCGATGGCGGCCTGGATCGGGATCTCGAACTGGTGGCGTGGGATCTGCTCGCGCAGGCGCGAGACGAGTCCGCGGCCGCGCTGCTCGGCCTTGTCGCGGTGCACGATGACCGACAACGCCTCGACCGCGTCGCCATTCACGAGGATGTCCATCTTCGCGAGGTTGTCGCTGCGGTAGGCGATCACCTCGTAGTCCATTGTGCCGTAGCCGCTGGTCAGGCCCTTCATCTTGTCGAAGAAGTCGTAGATGATCTCGGCGAGGGGAATCTCAAACTGGATCAGCTCGCGCGACGCGCTGACGAAGCTCTGCGTCTTGTAGGCGCCGCGCCGGTCCAGCACGAGCTTCATGATGTCGCCGATGTACTCCTTGGGCATTATCACATCGAGGCGGCAGATGGGCTCGCGCATCTCCGCGATGACGGACTGGTTCGGGAGCTCGGCGGGGTTGTGCACCTCGACCAGCGTGTGGCCCGGCGGGATCGGCCCCTGGTGCGGGCTGCCGTGAAGCACCTTCTTCAGCACCTGCCCCGAGGGCGACACCACATCATCCACGCTGCGGCAGAGGATCTGGTACGACACCGTCGGCGCGGTCTGAACGATCTCAACGCCGCCCTCGCGCTCCAGCCGCTCCTGGATGATGTCCATGTGCAGCAAGCCCAGGAAGCCGCAGCGGAATCCGAAGCCCAGCGCCTCAGAGTGCACGGGCTGGAACGTGAACGATGAGTCGTTCAGGCTCAGCTTCTCGACGGCCTCGCGCAGTTCCTCGAAGTCCGTGGACTCGCCGTCCTCCCTGGTCGCGGGATAGAAATCGCAGAAGAACATCTGGCTCGGCGGCTGATAGCCCGGGAGCGGCTCCGGGGCTGGATTGTTCTCGAGCGTGACGGTGTCGCCGATTCGGACGTCCTTGAGCGTGCGGATGGCGGCGACGACGTAGCACGTCTCGCCCGGGCCGACTTCCTTCACGCGCACGGGCTTGGGCGTCATCTTGCCCATGTCGCTCACGAGGAAGTTGCGCTCGGTGCCCATCATCCGGATCTTGTCGCCGACCTTCAGCGTGCCGTCGAAGACACGGACGTAGACGATCACTCCGCGATAGTCGTCGTACACGGCATCGAAGATCAGGCCACGCAACTGCGGGATCACCTGTTTGCGCGGCGCGGGAAGCTGCTCGCAGATCGCCGCGAGGAGCTCCTTGATCCCCTGCCCCGTCTTTGCGGAGACGAGCAAGCAGTCCTCGGCCGTGAAGCCCAGCGTCTGCTCGATCTCATCAGCCACGATCTCGGGCCGCGCGCTCGGCAGATCAATCTTGTTGATCACCGGAATGATCTTGAGGTTCTCGTTCACAGCGAGATACGCGTTCACGAGCGTCTGGGCCTGCACGCCCTGCGTCGAATCAACGACGAGGATCGCGCCCTCGCACGCCTTGAGTGCGCGGCTCACTTCATAGTTGAAATCGACGTGCCCCGGCGTGTCGATGAAGTTGAGCATGAAGAGCTCGCCATGCGACTCCGCAGACTCACCCTTCTTGGTCTTGTGCTCACCCTCGGGGCTGGACTCAGACTCGTAGTCGTTCGCGAGCTCATCAGACTTGGCCCCGAGCTTGTGGCGATGAGCAACGGTGACGGCCGAAGCCTTGATCGTGATGCCGCGCTCGCGCTCGATGTCCATGGAGTCCAGGATCTGTTCCTTGGCCTCGCGCTGCGAAACGGCGTTGGTGGCCTGGAGAAGACGGTCCGCCAGCGTCGACTTTCCATGGTCGATGTGGGCGATGATGCTGAAGTTGCGAATGTGTGTGGGGGATTCGGCCATTGCGGAGGGAGTGTAGGGGGACGACCGCACCGCAAGAGGACCAAAGACCCTCGCGGACGTGCGAGACGCCGCGGCCCGGAGAATCGCCGGGGCAGCCCGCCGCAGAGGCAAACGCGCCGGTCGCGGGTCCGACGTCGCCCAGAGTCGCCCGGTTCGAGCCCATCGCCCATACTGGCCTACGACACCAGCGGGCCGGTCTTCTTGAG
>JBBQGR010000438.1:0-2525 GCA_038323185.1 Phycisphaerales bacterium
GGTGCGCTACGGGGCGGCGCTGCTTGCAGGCATCGCCGCGTCGTCCGCGATGGCGCAGACCCCTACCCCCTCTGCGCTGAATTCCGCTGGGCAGAATCCGCCGACGCAGAGGGAGCTCCAGCGAACCACGCTGATCGAGGACGGAGGTAGCCTCGGGGTTGGGCGGCTGGTGCAAGACCTTGCGTTGGTCGAGCTCGGAGGTGCTGCGCTGGGCGGCGCGGTGGCGGGGCCGCAGACGCTTGCGAGCATGCTTGAGGGGCGGCGGCTTGTTGTGGTGACGATGACGAGCGTGACTTGCCCGATCTCCAAGAAGTACGCGCCGCGGCTTGCGAAGCTCGAAGATGAGTTCCGCGAGAAGGGCGTCGCATTCGTCTATGTCAACACGGTCGAGGCGGAGTCCGAGTCCGCCATGCGTCGCCAGGCCCGCGAGCAGGGCTGGGAAGGACCGTACCTCGCGGATCGGGAACGATCAGTCTCCGGCGCACTCGCGGCACGAACCACGACCGAAGTGTTCGTGATCGATACGTCGCGCACGCTCTTGTACCGCGGCGCGGTTGATGATCAGTATGGGATCGGCACGAGCCTGCCGGAAGCCCGGCGCCACTTCCTGCGCGACGCGATCGAGGCCGCGCTCACCGGCCAGAAGGCGCGAGTGCGCTCGACGTGGCCGCCGGGGTGCCTCCTTGATCGGGCGGCCGCGAAGCCTGCCGCGACGATCAAAGCCGCGCCGCCGATCGTCGCCGAGCTGCCATTCACCTACCACGGCCGGATCTCGCGCATCCTTTCGCAGAACTGCGTGTCGTGCCACCAGAACGGAGGCGAGGCGCCATTCCCGCTCGCGTCGCTCGCGGACGTGCAAGGCCGCGTGCGGATGATCGAGGCTGTTGTGGGCGAGCGAATCATGCCGCCGACGCATGGCGAGCCAGCGGCGAACGCGCCCGCGCTCGACAACGCGAGTGCTGGCGCGCGCTGGATGAACGATGATGATCGCGTCGATCTGCTGGAGTGGCTGGCGTCGGAGCGTTCCATCGGCAGCGCGTCGGACGCGATCAAGCCCGCCGCGACGGAGCCGGGTGGCAACTGGCGCATCGGTTCGCCAGAGGTCATTCTCTTCGGCGCGCCGATGGCGCTCGCGGCCGAGGGGCCGATGGTGCATCGGCGCGTGCTGATCCCGATCAACGCGATCACCGAGCTTTGGGTGAGCGCGCTCGAAGTGCGCCCCGTCGAGCGCGGCACGGTTCATCACGCGCTCCTTTGGCTCGTGCCGCCGGGTGCGCGGATTCCAGAGCCGGGGCAGGTGCCCGGCGACCTCGAACTCTTCGCGACCTACTCGCCGGGGGACAGCGTTGTGCGTGCCGCGCCGGGGCGCGCGAGACGGATTGCGCCGGGCTCGCTGCTTGTTGCCGATGTCTACTTGCGGCCGATGGGCCGCGAGATGAACGCGGGGCTTCGCATCGGGATGCGGACGCAGCGTGCCGCGCCGTCGATCACGCTCACGACGCGCACGCTGATCGCGACGCCGCTCGAGATTGGCGCGGGAGTGAAGGATGCCGAAGCGATGGCGGAGATGGTGCTGGATCGCGCGGTGCGATTGACATCGGTGACACCCAGCGCCGCGGCACGCTGCACAAGCCTGCGCGTCGAGGCGATCTCACCCGATGGAACTTCGCGCATGCTGCTCGATGCGCCGCGCTTCGACTTCAGGTGGCAGATTCGCTCGGACTTTGCCGAGCCGATCGAGCTGCCGCAGGGGACGCGAGTTCGTTTGAGCGGAAGGTTCGACAACTCTGCAACGAACGCGAGCAACCCCGACGCGAAAGCAATCGCGCGCAATGGTTCGGGGCCGGGCGATGAGCGCCTGCTTGTATCGATCGAGTTCGAGGAGTGACTTTGAAGCTGTCCGCGCAAGTTGGCGGTTGGGATCTCTCGTTTCTTAATTGCTTTGGGCAATCTGTCGGCTTGCGCCGACGGTTCTGAAGATCATCACACGCCGCAGACGCCCGTCACGACATACGCCGCGAGAAGCTGCGCGTCTGTCAGGTCGGCGTTCTCATCGCCGTCGAGATCGCCATCGAGCCAGTTGGCCTCGGGCGTCAGCAGGCCGACGAAGACTTGCGCCACCTGTTGGGCGTCGAGGAGGTCCACGTTCTCGTCCTGGTTGAAATCGTAGTTGCAGAGGTCGCACGTTGCATGGCTGGCACGGAGAATCCTGAGCGTGGCCACATTGCTGGCAACGCTGCCGCAGGCGTTGGCGAGAATGCAGCGGAAGTTGCCGCCCAGACCCGAGATCGAGCTGATGTTCATGGTGGGCGTGGTTGACCCGGCGACAGTGAACGTTGGTGTGCCTTGGCTATTGTTGTTATTACCGTTGACGAGCGCGGCCCAGGCGGTGTTGGCGCCTGCGGGTTGCCATTGCCACCGGTAGGTGAAGGGGCCGGTACCGGTGGCAGTGATTGAGAAGGGCGCCGTATCGGAGGGACAGATAGCGACCGACGTGGGCTGCTGAGAAACCACTGCGTTGGGCG
>JBBQGR010000439.1:0-2512 GCA_038323185.1 Phycisphaerales bacterium
AATGGCGACGAGATTCGCGGCCAATTCAAGGACAAGGTCGCCGCCATCGCATTTCTTAGCGGCATGAGTTGATACCACCAATATGGCCGGGGAAGCGCCGTCAGTGGATCAGGATCGACATTTCGCCCACCGCCTGCCGGGTGATGGCCAAGCGGCTGCGCGACGTGTGTTCGATGAAGGAGTCCGAGCCGCTGTGGAAGGGTCACCGCACCGAGGCGTTCGTCGTGCGCGATTTGCCGTGGACGATCGAGAAACTCCGCTTCATGCCGCACTTCGAGTTCGAGAATTGGGCCGTGATCGCCCTCGGCGGCGTCCCCAACAAGGTCCAGGTCGGCGATATGGGCATCGACGGCCGCATCTTCCCCGTCGGCACCAAGCCCTCGGACAAGGACAGCATGTTCGCGGGCGACTGGTTCCCGTTGCAGGTCAAGCAGATGGACAAGGTGGGCCGCCCCGACATCGACCAGTTCGAGGCCGTCATGGCCCGCGAGGACCGGCAGCGCGGCTTCTTCGTGGCCTTCGCGTTCTCCTTCGACGCCATCGACGAGTGCACCGCTTTCTGGAAGCGCACGAAGCGGAAGATCATGCTCATCACCGTGCAGGAAATCCTCGACGAGCAGCACGTTCAGAAGTTGTGAAGTTCCGCGTGGGTCGTCCAAGGAAAACCCAGAGAAGTAGCGGCCGCGCGGTGTTGCTCGTGTGCTGCCGTTAAGGAAACCTTGTGCCATTCGCGGAGTGCAACATCCGGATCCGGCCAATCCACCAGCAGCGCCACAGATTTCATCGCTGATCCGTCCGGAAACATCGCCCGCTTGCTGGCACGCGTTCATTCGCGTGGCATGTTGATGCCGACGACCCTCGTCGTCTCGATTGCCGCTCGGTGTTCGATTCATTCCCGAACATCTCGCTGGAGAGCTGGAGGTTCGAGATGCGCGCCATGCACGCAACCGCTATCGCTCTGTCCCTGACCGTCGCTCTGACTGGCACCGCCCTCGCCAGCGATGCCAGCGTCCGCGCGTTCCACGCATCTCCCGATGCGCCCGCCGTGGATGTGCTCGTGAACAACGCGCTGAGCCCGATCGCGGGCCTCTCCTACGGCAACGTCAGCAGCTACGTCGACGTCCCCGGCGCGACGTACAACTTCAAGATTGTTCCCGTAGCCGCCAACGCGCCCATCGTCTTCGACGGCGACCTCGCCCTCGCCGCCGACACTGACTACACCATCGCCGCCACCGGCCTCCTCGGCGGCAGCCCGGCCTTCGCGCCCATCGTGCTCATCGATGACAACACGCTCATCGCCACCTCGGCCCGCCTCCGATTCGTCCACGCCTCGGCCAACGCGCCAGCATTGGACATCGCCCTCGCTGGCGGCGACGTTCTCTTCTCCAACATCTCGGTCCGCGACTACGGCGGCTACATCAACGTCCCCGGCGGCACGCACACCTCGAAGTCCGCCTCGCGGGCACCAAAATCGTCGTTCTGCCCTTGCCCGGCATCAGCGTCACCAACAATCAGGTCTACACCGCCTGGGCCATCGGCCTCGTCGGCGACGCGTCAACTCCGCTGAACGCCGCCATCACGGTCGACGCCATTCCGGCCCCGGGCTTCGCGGGCCTCTTCGCCGCGGCGGGCTTGGTCGCAAATCGTCGCCGCCGGTAAATTTCGCGCAGTTCGGCAACCATCTGGACTCGCTCCTGTACACCCTTCGGCGCGGTCCCTGACCCAGGACCACGCTGCAGAGGGGAACGGGGGGAAAGTTCCTTCTTCCGCCCGCGGCCATCCGAAAGGATGTCCGCGGGTTTTTCGTTCCCGAGCAACGCGGCCCGCAGCGAACGCGTAGCCTCCTCGCGTGCCCACCCCGCCAGGTTCTCACATTCCTGTCCTCTGCGCCGAAGTGCTCGATGCCCTCTCGCCCGCTCGCGGCCAGATCTACTTAGACGCCACTGCCGGTCTGGGTGGCCACGCGTCGCTGGTTGCACCGCGCCTCCAGCCCGGCGGCCGCGTCATTCTCAATGATGCCGATCCTGCAAATCTTGTGCGGGCAGCCGCCGCAGTGCGTGAGGCAGTGGGGGAAGACGACGCCGAGAAGGTGATGATCGAGTCGATCACGGGAAACTTTGCGTTTGTGCCGCGACTGCTGATGGGTTCGGGCCGCATCGCGGACCTGGTGCTGGCAGACCTGGGCTTCTCGAGCAACCAGATGGATGACGGAGCCCGCGGCTTCTCATTCATGCGTGATGGTCCGCTCGACATGCGGCTGGATCCCGCTCTCGGTTCCACCGCCGCTGATCTGGTGAATGGGCTCCCCGAGCGCGAGTTGGCGCGGATTCTCGCAGAGCTCGGCGACGAGAGGCACGCCTCCAGGATCGCTCAAAAACTTGTTCAGGCGCGCCAGCAGGGGCCGATATCCACCACGGGCCAATTGGCCGAGCTCGTCAGGTCCGTGATGCCGGGATCCCACACAGGGATCGACCCTGCAACCAGAACGTTCCAGGCCCTGCGCATCGCGGTG
>JBBQGR010000440.1:0-2501 GCA_038323185.1 Phycisphaerales bacterium
TAGTGCCTGTTCCACCAGTGCCCAGTGCCTTCCGCGCTCAGTTCCGAATCGCCTGGAGTTGCTGGACCGACTCTTCGATCAGGCCCTGCATGTCGGCGGGGTTCATCTGGCGCTTGAGGATCTTGCCAGCCATCGTTGTCGCGAGGTTGGTTGCTTCGCTGTAGATGTCGGCAACGGCGGCCTTGCGGGCCGACTCGATGTCGCGAAGTGCACGCTCGCGATTGGCCGCGAGCTCGATGTCGCTCTTGGCCTTGAGTTCCGCGGCGAGGGCCGTCTGCTGGGCGCGGGCCTGATCAATCATCTTCTGGGCCTCGGCGCGAGCCTGCTGCAGGCTCTGCTGGTATTCCTCGAGGGCGTCCTTGGCTTGCTGGCGGGCCATCTCCGCCGCCTCGATCTCTTCCTTGATCTTGTTCTCGCGGTCCGAGAGGCCCTTGCTGATCTTGGGCCACACGACCGCGCCGAGGACGGTCGCGCAGATGAAGAAGACCACGATTGCGGCCAGCGCCGTGAAGAGTCCCTCGTTGAACTTCGGGATCGGGCTCGCCGCGCCGTCCGCGTCGTCCGCCGCGAGCGCGAGGGTCGGCAGGAATCCAAGGGCAAGCGAGGCGGCGAAGAGTGTGGGGCGGGCCATGCGATCAGCTCCGGGTTGGGAGGATGAGACTTTGCTGAGTGGACGTCGAGACAAGAGACACAGAAAACTCGTCCGGCCGCGTTTCCGCGGCCGGACGGTTTGAACTATTTCACTCACTTAGGCGAGGAAGCCAGCGAGGACGGCGAAGAGGGTTGCACCCTCGACGAACGCCGCGGTCAGGATCATGTTGGGACCGATCTTGCCGGCAGCCTCGGGCTGACGGGCGATCGACTCAACCGCGCCCTTGCCGATCATGCCGATGCCGATGCCGCCGCCGACGACGGCGAGGCCGCCACCGAGAACCGCGAGGCCCTTGCCCATCGAGGTGGCAGCGGCAGCCTGCTGGGCCATCGCCATGGCGGGAGCGGCAGCCTCCTGGGCCATCGCCATGGCGGGAGCGAGCATCGAGAGTGCGCCGGTGGCCATCAGGCCCTTGAACAGGAGAGTCTTCATATCCGAATCCCTTTCTTGCTCGTGCTTCCACGAGCGACGTGACCACGAGGTCAGTGCTGTGTGCTCGCGGGACATGCCCACAAGCGTCGGCCGGTTTTCACGCGTGCGCGTGCTCATGGCCGTGGGCCTTACCATGCTCGTGGTCGTCATGGTGGGCAAGCTGCGAGATGAACACAGTGGTGAGGAACATGAACACGAACGCCTGGAGCGTTGCGACAAAGACCTCGAGGAAGAAGATCGCAATCGAGCCAACGCCCGCCGCGAAGATGATGACAGGACCAAGGGCCAGTCCGCCGCCGCCAGCCTTGAGCATGCCGACGCCCGCGGCGATGAAGCCCACCAGCGTCGCGAGCAGGATGTGGCCGGCGGTCATGTTGGCGAAGAGTCGGATGGCGAGTGCGAAGGGCTTGACGAACGAGCCGACGATCTCGACGGGCACGATGATCGGCCAGATGAACCAGGGAGCCCCGCCCGTTAGGTGAGACAGATACCCGCCCACGCCCAACTCGCGGATGCCCGCAAAGTTGATCATGAGGAAGGCGATGACGGCCATGACGCCGGTGGTGAAGAGGCTCTGCGTCGCGGTGCCGCCGAAGAAAGCCACGGGGTGCGCGTTGGGATCGTTCAGGTACTGGGGAACGGCCTGGAGGTCCAGCAGTGGGATCATGCCCAGCAGGTTGTTGACGAGCAGGAAGAAGAAGAGCGTCCAGAGGAAGGGGATGAACTTCTCGGTGCGGCTGCCCAGAAGCGGACGCACGACCTCGTCACGCAGGTAGATGCAGAGAACCTCGACCATGTGGGCGAACTTGTTGCTGGTGACGTATCGCTCGGTGCCCAGGCTCACGGGACCAGTGGCGATGCGCGTGGCGACCCACGGTCCGACGGTGAGCAGGATCAGCATCGAGAGCACGAGGTTGCCCACGTGCCCGCTCCAGAGCCAGACCTTCTCCAAGCCGAAGAGATTGGCGTAGATGCCCGAGGAGTGGTTGGCCACATGCGAGACGGGGTCTCCCGCCGCGAGGGTCGAGAAGGCCAGCGCATCGGTGATCAGCGGCAGCATGTTGGTCGTCAGGCTCATCGAACGTCGGCTCCCGTCTGGATGGTGGGGGTCGGGACGGCAACTGCCCCAGACCACCGCCGGAGGATCATGGTTTCGAGCACCAGCGCCGCGAAGGCGGCGAGGATGAAGGCGTATCCGAACGACGGTCGATCTGGCGAGAAGAGCATCACGCACACAACCGCCGCGAAGAGCGAACCGAGCAGACGCGTTCCCGAAAAGGCAAGCATCGCCCCACCGATGTTCACGCCCGGCGTTGCGACCACCGAGCGAAGCACCACCACGGCAACGAGCCCGGCCGCGAGCACGCAGCCGACGCCCAAGAGGGTGGACCCGAGCAACCCAGCATCGGACTCAGAA
>JBBQGR010000441.1:0-2500 GCA_038323185.1 Phycisphaerales bacterium
GAGCCGCCGGGCGGTCGCGACGCGGCCACCACTGACTGCCCCACCATGACGAGGAAGTCTGGACGTGGATCAGCCAAGGGGGCATCAATCTGCGTCCACGTTTCTCCGGCCCAGATCGCGATTTCCGCTGGTCGAACCTCATCCAGACGCGCGACGCCAACGCCGCCGGGCATGCCGAAGATACGAAACTCCTGGCCAGCACGCGGCAGGCGAGTCGGGGTGTGGCTCCAGGTCGGGCCGGGCACTTGAGACCAGCCATCTGACTCCATGCGGAGCAGCGTGGTCTCTCCAGCATCGCTCAGCATGAGGGCAAAGAGGCCCGCGTCCGATGCCGCGATTCCGACCAGGCCGCCATCGCCGGGCAGGGAAGGATGGACATCCAGCCTTCCGAGTGGACGCGTGGCCCAGCGGCCGATGGCGACCTGCTCGGTGCTGATTGACTGGACCCGGCGCGGCGTTGGCTTCATGTTCGCGAACGCGGGCGGCGGCGGAGAATCCTGGAAGACCATGTAGAAGCGCTCCTCCGCCGCGCCGACCGCGACGGGGGCACGCATGAGATCGGTCGCGATGCGAATCGTGCCGAATGGAACATTCGACCCGCGAGGCGGGATGTGCAGCACCACGGCGCCGGTGGTTTGCGTCGGCCCGCCCGAGGCCGTCGCGGCCGCGATGCTCGAGGGCTCGATGAACCACGCGTGCGTGTCTTCGGTGGAGCTGATCGGGGGCGCGGTGTCTCCCGGGGCGCGAGACGCGCCCGACGGGAGCGATCCTGCGCCGGGCAGGCCAAGGCCCTGCGCCGGTGCACGCTCGGCGGCCCAGAGCATCGCGGTCAGCACGACTGTCACGAACGATACCGCGAGACTTCGGGGAGTGAAAGAACGTGAGTTGGCAGATCTCAATGTCGAGCCCCCGGCAGACGCTCGCGCGGTGTTGGTAGTTCGGATGGACGCGCGGGCTGAGTACGGCCCGCCGCGCTGGTGGGTGCTGGGGCAGTCCGCGGCGCGGGGGAGGGTTGGGTTGGCAGCACTTGCTTCTTTGGACCAGCGGGCGGCCTCAAGGGAGATGTGGATGGCTTGGCCGGGTCTTTCGCTGGAGGCTTTTCGCCGGGTGCGGTGGCCGGTGCAGGAGCTGGCGTTGGGGCTGGCTTGGTCGCTGGCTTGGGATTCGGAGTTGTCGCGGGAGTGGTGGCCGGAGAAGTTACCGGGGCCTTGGAGAGCGCGGGCGGAGTATCCAGATCGATCACTCGTTCAACGCCCAGATTGTCCTTCTGCCGCTCGAGATCGAACGCGGTCATCCGAACCCGGTCGCCGGGATTCTCGGGCTCGACGATGTTCATCTCGACGTTCACGCGGCTACGCGGCACCTCGATGTAGAGCTTGGTCGCGATGCGCGGCTGGGTGATCGTGTCGCCACGGATCGCGGCGATCTGGTACTTCTCGAGGCGCGCCCGCACCTCGACATCGCCGCGCGTGTTGAGCAATTCGACGCGCGTGGCCTGGCCCGTCTCGGGCGTGATCCACAATCGCCGTCCCGCCCATCGTCCCGGCATCGTCAGGATCACCTGCTTGCCATCAACCGACCAGCGCATGCCGGGGCGCGCACCCTCGGTCTCCAGGGGAGTGATCGCCAGCAGCTCGAGCAAGTCAAGCGGGTGCACGGGCACGCCGAACCGCGCCGCCGTGTCGGGCCGCGCCCTGAGATGCGTGCCAACGAGGGCCACCTTCTCATCTCCCGAGAGATCGATCCACCAGTACTGCTCTGGATTTGAGCCTAACTGGAAGAGTGTCTGGCCGATCTTGTCCAGTCGCATGACAACGTGTCGCGGCTGGACGAGGCTCAGGTTTCCCTCGACCTGCTCGCGCTGGGACTTACCGTCCTGATCCTCGGCGTCGATGATGAGCCCGACCGGCGTGCGAAGAGATTCAAGTCCGCGGACGCGCTCGTTGTACCGTGCCGCGAGGACATCAAACTTGGGAAGCGGCTTGAGCAATGGCCGTGCCGAGCCGGGCGAAATCTGTGGTTCACCATCGGGTCGCGGCGTGGTGTTCTTCTGCTGTGAGCACGCGGCCATGCCGCAGCAAGCGGCGAGCAGCGCGGCCACGAGCACGGGGCCACGCGCCCTTCGCAACCAAGCGCTGGCATCATCCCCCATTGCTCGCTCCCGCAGTTTCGGTGGGGCTGCTGGGCTCGGGGCTCGCGGTGCCAGAAGCGACGGTCGGCGCGACCGGCTCGCCTTCATCGCCAGCAAGCACGTCCGAGAGCTGCTCGATGGCGTCCGCAACAGCGCGATCATCCATGCCCGGATCGGGCACGACGAACTCAACGGGTGCCTCTCCCGCGCGGCGTGGCACGAGCACCAGCGCCCGGTCGCGGCTGCCAACGACCTTCATCACACGCCGCCGCACCAGCAAGAGGGCAAGCACAAACCGGAACGAACGCTGCTTGGCCTCCGTCGGCTCGCCCAGACCCTCGAAGAGATCCGTGAGCTCGGCATCGCTGA
>JBBQGR010000442.1:0-2494 GCA_038323185.1 Phycisphaerales bacterium
TCGCAATCACGCTTCTGGCCTCGCGCCCCGTGCTGGCCCGGTGCGAGACGATCCCCATCGGCTCCAGGAGCCGCGGCAGGCGATCAACCCAAGGGTCCGTCTGCCACCCCGCGTACGACAAGAGCAGGTTCAGCCGGCACGGACCAGACCCCGCACCACCACCAGCACCCCCAGCCGAGGCACCGTCCGCCCGCGCGCATCCGCCAGCGCCGGGGCCGGGCTGATGTTCATCGGGATGGAATCGCACATTCACCACATGATGCCTAAGGCAAGCGGGATGCCGGATGAAATGCCGCTGGGGGCGCGTGCGGCCCGGACGAAGGAGGCCTGAAATCGGGCCTGCACGCCATCGCAAGGGCCTTGAGCGCATCCAGACCTGCTCAAAGTGCTGCCACGCGATCGCCGCGCGGGGTGGGAGGATGCCAAAGCGGCAGGGCCGACCGCCGCTGCTGCCTCTACACACCGCCGCCCCCATGACGGCCAGCGTGCCTAAATTTCGGGGTCTGTGAGGGCTTCGGGCAAACGCCGTGTATAGTCGGGCATGGAGCAGACGATGGTCGTGATTGGGTGGGCGGCTGGGGTGGTGGCGGTGCTGGCCGTGATCGCGGCGGCGTGGGCCTTTGTCCGGATGGGGCAAGCCCAGACTCGGGCGTCGGTCGCGGAGTCGCTGGCCGGTTCGATGCGCGAGCAGACCGATCACTCAACAGCCCGCGCGCAGGAGGCGGCCGAGGAAGCCCGGCGGCGCATCACCGATATTGAGGCTCGGTTGGAGAAGGTGGCGGCCGAGCGGAACCAACTCCACTCCGGGCTCTTGGAGGAACAGGCGCGCCACGAGGCAAGCGTTCGCAACGCGACGACCGCCGCGGCGGGAGTGGTGAAGGCGCACGAGGAAAAGCTCGCGGGGCTCGCGGCGACCCATGACGAGAAACTCGGCGGCGTGATGAAGACGACCAAGGCCCAGGTCGAGGGGATCGAGACGCGCGAGCGCCTCTTCCGCGAGGAGATGGAAGCGCGCGAGAAGCAGATGGAGACGCGAGTCCGCGAGGCCTTCGCCGCCCTCTCCCAGACAGCGCTCAGCGGCGCGACCACCGAGTTCCTGAAGCTCGCCGAAGTGCAGATGGGCAAGCAGCGCGAGGTCGCCGCGGCCGAGCTCGACAGGCGGCGCGAGGCTGTCGATGTGCTCGTGAAGCCGATTGCCGAGTCGCTCAAGAAGACCGATGAGAAGCTTGCGGAACTAGAGAAAGGCAGGGTGGCCACGAGTGCGCAATTGGATGAACAGTTGAAACAAGTACTCGCCATCGGAACCGAGCTCCGCGATGAAACCGGAAAACTCGCCAGAGCGCTGCGCGAGCCCCACGTCCGTGGGCGATACGGCGAGATGCAGCTCAGGCGCGTCGCCGAACTCGCAGGAATGGAAAAAGACTGCGACTTCACAGAGCAAAGCCAGACGATCGATGCCGATGGGCGCCCGCTTCGTCCAGACATGGTCGTCAATCTTCCGAGCGGCCGGTGCGTGGTGATCGACGCCAAGACGAACATCCAGGCCTTTCTTGATGCACTTCAGACGACAGATACGAAGGAACAAGAGGCACACCTTGATCGCTTTGCACGCCACGTCGCGGAGCAGGCGACTGCACTTTCGAAGAAGAAGTATTGGGCGAGCTATGAAGGCTCGCCCGACTTTGTTGTCATGTTTGTTCCCGGAGATCACTTCCTGGACGCGGCGCTCAAGCGAATCCCGGACCTCGCCGCAAACGCCGCTCGCCAGAACGTCATCTTCGCGACCCCGACGATGCTCATCGGGCTTCTGCGTGTGGTCGCTGTTGGCTACCGCGAGGCCCAGATCACCAAGGCGGCGGCAGAGTTGCTAGAACTCGGTCGCACCCTCCATCAGCGTGCGGCCACGGCATTCGAACACATCGCAAAGCTGGGTGGCCACCTCGACAACGCGAACAAGAGTTTCAACCAGTTCGTCGGAAGCTACCAGTCGCGGCTCTCGCCCGCCCTTCGCGATCTTGAGAGCCACGGTGCCAAGAGCGAGAAGGACGTTCCTCATATAAAGCACGTCGAGGGCTCGCCGGATGTGCAACGAATGCTGACCGGAGCTGTGACTACGAACGAGCCAAGACACGAGGAGGCCTGACGCGCGTGGCGAGCGCCGCTTCCAACCTCGCCTGGTCGATCCCCGCCGCGCTCGCCGTAATTCCGGCATTCGTGTGGGTCCAGTCGCGTCGGCGCGAATATCGCGCCATCGGACGCGCACTCAACGCCGAAGAGCACGCCGCACTCGCGCCCTACTTCAATGCCGACCTTCTCGCGCGCGTGCGCATCGCTGAGGTTGATCGCATCACGGACTCCTTCCTCGTGCGCTGGCTGCGCGGCGCGGGCTGGTCTCGCGTGCCGGGTGGTCTGGAGTGGGTCTTCGGCATGGCCTTCGTCGATGTTGTCGCGCTCCGCGCTGCCGCCGCCCACCGCGAACAGCGACGCATGCCGC
>JBBQGR010000443.1:0-2494 GCA_038323185.1 Phycisphaerales bacterium
CCAGGTGGCGGCGGGCATCGAAGAGGCCACGGTGTGGGGCGAGACCTTCAACGCGGCGAACGTGAGGGCGAAGATGGCGGGCGCGAGCGCCGCGCTGGGCGTCTTCGCGACGGGCGTGTCGATGCCCGTGGTGGAGGCGAAGCAAGAGCCGGACATGGCGATGGTGGAGCTGTAGAAGAGGTGCAGGCAGGGAGGCATGCATGCAGGGGGAAAAGCGAAGGAGCGATGCAGCGAGGCAGGGGCGGCGCGGGCTGTGGTTGGCGCTGTGGTTGCTGCTTTGATCTGCTCCAACTCGAGCTGAAACGGGGCGTTGGGCTCCGCGTATAGAGTGGTTCAATCTGCTCGCGACCTTCGCGCCGTGTCGGCGTTGGTGGCGCGGGTCCGGAGCCTTTGCACATGCTCGCTGAATTCATGCCTTCCTCGCGGCCGCTGGTTCGTGGTTCGGTGATGGGGATTGTTGGCGTGATGGTCGCGATGGCGGGGCTGTGCGTGCCGCTGGCTGCGGGGCAGGGTGCGGCGGCGCCGATTGCTCAGCCGGGTGGGAAGATCGCGGTGAAGACTGCGGCGGACCTGCCGGTGCACATGTACACCATCGTGGGCGCTCCGAGCGAGTTTGTGGTGAGCGATGCGCCGTTCAAGGCGTTTGCGGCAAGCGTGCGGACGAACATCGAGGCCGACCTTGCGAAGTATGACATCCAGGATCCGACGACGCTGAAGTCGTACGAGCAGCTTCGTGTGCAGCTGGCGATGGTGGAGGGGCGCTGGGACGACATCCCCGCGATCGTTGAGCGTGTTCGCGCGCTCGAGAGCAAGGAGAGCACGCGGCTGATGGCTGGCCAGGTGGCGCTCTCGCTCGTGGCAGCTCGCAAGAGCGCGGGTGCTTCGACGGGGCCGGCCTTTGAGGCGGCGTTCAAGACTGAGCTTGCCGGGCGCGTGGGCGTGCTGCCCTGGGCGAAGGTTGCCGAGGAGGTCAAGAGCGCGCGGGGGCGCGCCCAGCTGCTGAGCCGCGAGCTGGTTATGGGCCAGATCAAGGCCGGGCTTGATCCGGTGGCGGCGCAATCGAAAGGCGAGCTCTCGAGCGCGCTGGCGCACGGGCTGATTGGTGTGCGAGCCGGGCTGGACACGATGCTGCCGCTGCAGCCGATGATCGCCGAGACCTTTGGGAAGATCATCGCGGCCAACGAGTCGGGCGCGAAGCGCGCTGACCTCTGGTCGCCCACGCTGGTGGAGCTGACCGGCACGGAGGGTGGCAAGCCGGTGGTGGTTGCGATCTGGGACAGCGGCGTTGATGTCTCGGTCTTTGGTTCGCAGCTCTGGACCAACGAGAAGGACGCGGTCGATGGCAAGGACAACGACAATAACGGCTTTGTTGATGATGCGCACGGCATCGCCTTCGAGCTTGATGGATCAACGACGCCGGTGCTCTTGCACCCGGTGACGGCAATGGCCAATGATGTCTCGACGGTGATGAAGCACACCAAAGGACTGGGCGATCTGCAGTCGGCGGTGGACAGCCCGGAGGCCGCGGCGCTGCGAGCGCACATGGCGACGCTGAGCGCGGATCAGGTCGGTCCGTTCATCGAGGACCTTGGCCTCGCGGGCAACTACAGCCACGGGACGCATGTGGCGGGGATCGCGTCGGCGGGCAATCCGTACGCGCGGTTGCTGGTGGCGCGGATCACGTTTGACTACAAGATGATCCCGCAGATCACGCCCTCGCTCGAGACGGCCCGCAAGGAGGTCGACGCCGCACGCCGCACGGTCGAGTACTTCAAGAACGCGGGCGTGCGCGTCGTGAACATGAGCTGGGGCGGCGGCGTCAAGGACATCGAGGCGGCGCTGGAGCAGAAGGGTGTCGGGTCCAGCCCCGAGGAACGCAACGCGATGGCGCGGGAGATCTTCGGCATCCAGCGCGAGGGCCTGCAGGCAGCCATCGCTGGTGCGCCAGAGATCCTCTTCATCGCCGCGGCGGGCAACAGCGACAATGACAACGAGTTCGCGGAGATGATCCCCTCGGCCCTCTCGGCGCCGAACCTCATCACGGTGGGCGCGGTCGACAGCGCGCTCAAGCCCACGAGCTTCACGACCTTCGGCAAGAATGTCGAGCTCTACGCCAACGGCTTCGAGGTTGAGAGCTATGTGCCCGGCGGCGCGCGGATGAAGTTCAACGGCACGTCGATGGCGGCGCCGAACGTCGCGAACCTCGCGGCGAAGATCGCCGCACTCGCGCCCGAGCTCTCGCCGACGCAGATCATCGAGGCGATGCGCCGGCACTCGACCGCGATGGCGGGATACGAGGGTCGGCTGGTGATCAATCCCGCGCAGACGCTGGGCGCGATGAAGAAGTAGGCACCAGCCACAGAGGTAAGAAAAGACATCGGCCTCGCCCGACTGGGCGAGGCCATTTTCTTTTGGCACCGGCCTTCTGGCGGGTGTCTTGGATTTGCGAGCATGTCACTCCGCGGCATGAGTCTTGGAAGCCACGGACTGCTGT
>JBBQGR010000444.1:0-2491 GCA_038323185.1 Phycisphaerales bacterium
GTTGTGCTGTGGGGAACGATCGTCGGCTCGCTGCTGCCGCTGGGACTTCGCCGCGTCGGAATCGATCCCGCAACCGCAAGCTCGCCGATGGTCGCAACGCTGATGGACGCCAGCGGCACACTCGTCTACCTCGGCGCAGCGATCGCAATCCTCACTGGAACGCTGCTGTGATCGGATGGTTCTGGCTGGCTCGCTTCCGGGTATCTCGCCACTCCGTTGCGAGTCTCTTCAAGCAAGCCGCATCACGCCAGCTCGTATCGCCCACCATCGATCCCGAATCGTGCGAAGAGTTCGGTGCGTGCGAAGATCGCGCGGCGGCCGTGCGTGAGCGTGGCGTCGAGCAGCGTGCCGCGCGAGTCGGCGGCGACGACACCAACGAGCGCGCCGGAATCGTCGAAGGTTCGGACCGCCGTCGCCTCGGCGATGATGACCTGTTGTTCTGGCACATCGGCCACATCCGCCGCGCTCGGCGCGGCAGGGTCCACGAGAACCAATCGGACCGTGGCACTGCCGGGCGCCTCGAGCAGCAGTGCGCGAAGCTCGAGCTCGGGTCCGGAGTCGTTCCACGCGATGCCGCGCAAGCGCGCGATGCGAAGCGCGGCGCAGCGTGCGATCGACCACGAGACCATCGCGATCGGCGGCACGCGTGTCAACTGAGTCACGTTCGTCACGTTCGTCACGTGTGTCACGTGCTGAGGCGCGTGAACCCCAACCACGCAGGCGCGGCGTGCGGCCCGCGATGCGGCTCGCGACGTGGACTTAGAAGAGAAGACGCTCATTGACGCCGCTCCTCGCTCGCGAGTGCGCGGTCTCGGGCGTTGTCGCCGCTGTCGGTGAGTTTGGCGAGGAGGCTGGCGGCGGCAAGCAAGCCGCGGCCGGTCGGGCTGACGAAGCGAGTGCCCATGCCTTCGACGGTCTTGAAGAACGAGAGCATTTCGTCGAGGCGCTTATCCAACTTCTCGAGCTCGATGCGTTCGGCCTCGTTGCTGCCGCGTGCGCCGGTGTTGCTGCGGGCGCCGGTCTGGTCCTTGATCTCGTACAGCGATGCCACGAGCGGATCGACCTCGCGCTTGAGACGCTCGCGCACGATGGCGCGAAACATGGCCCAGACATCCTGCTCGGCGACGAAGTACTCCTTGCGGTCGCCGCGCTTGTGGGCACGCTCGACGATGCCCCAGTCAAGCAGCGCACGCAGCGACATGGAGGCGTTGCCGCGCGAGATCTGGAGCCGCTCCATGACTTCGTCGGTGTTGAGTCCTTCGCCGCTGATGAAGAGGAGCGCGTGGACCTCGGCCATGGTGCGCGAGATTCCCCAAGCGCCAGCCATCTGACCCCAGATCGCGATGAAGCGATCCTGGGCTTCTTTGAGATCGAGTTGGGGAGACGCGGGAGCCATGCACTAAGTATCGCAGATCGCGGGCGGAATTCCAGTGTTCTTTCAGAAGTTTCTGAAAGATAGTGGGATTGCCGCTGGAAGGGTCGCACGTGCGGTCGTGCGCCGTTTAACCCGCGTTTTTGCGGGCCTTTGGTGCGAATCTGGCGGATTAGAAGAGGATGTCGGCGATGCCGAGTGCGCCCAGGACGCAGGCGACGATGCCGTTCAGGGTGAAAAAGGCCATGTTGAGGCCGCGGGAGAGGTCGTCCTTGCGGACGCTCTTGACCATGACGGCGTGTTCAACGGCAAGGAGAACAGCGACGGCCGCGATACCGATGCCGAAGAGTGCCCCGAAGCGCGGCTCGGTGCTCCAGGCGGCGAGAAGGCAGACGAGGCCGATGGCGTGGAGGGCGCGCGAGATCCAGAGTGCTTTGATGCCGCCGAATGTGGCGGGGATGGATGAAAGGCCGCGCTCGCGGTCGAAGGATTCGTCTTGCAATGCGTAGATGACGTCGAAGCCCGCGACCCAGACGGCGACGAACGCGGCGATCCACCAGAGGGCGAAGGACTGCGTGAGGCTTGCGGGATTGACGGCGATCGCCGCGGCGATAGGCGACATGGCGAGCGAGAGGCCGAGCCAGAGATGGCAAAGCCACGTGAATCGCTTGGTGTAGCTGTAGAGGGCGATCCAGAGGAGGATGGGGAGCGCGAGCCAGATGGGCCAGGCGTTTGAGAGGAGAAAGTAGAAGAGAGATGCGACGCCAGCGAAGAGGGCGGCGCATGCGATCGCGACGGACCAGCCGATGAGCGGGCTGACCTGGCCACTGGCGAGGATGCGGTTTTTCGTGCGTGGGTTCGCGGCGTCGATGGAGCGATCGGCGAGGCGATTGACGAGCATTGCCCACGTGCGCGCGAGGACCATGCAGGCAATGACGAGGCAGAGAAGGAGCGCGAGGCGGCCCCAGTCAAGGACGGACTTGGATGTGGCGTCGGGGTTGGTGCTCTCGCGCGAGTAGACGAAGGCAAGGCACGCGGCGAGAAGTGCGAAGGGGAGCGCGAAGACGGAGTGGGCGAGCTTGATATCGCGCGCGAGGAGGAGGAGGGCGGGTGGGACGC
>JBBQGR010000445.1:0-2481 GCA_038323185.1 Phycisphaerales bacterium
ACTACGTCCACGCCGCCCTCTTCCTGCACCATCTTCGCGACATCAGCGTGCTCACCGTGCTGGCGGGCATGGCGCGAGTCGCGCGAGTCGGCGTCGTGTGGAGCGACCTGCACCGCTCGCGATTCCATCGCGTGATGGTCAACTGCTTCCTCCTCCGCGCCAACGCGATGGTGCGGCACGACGCGCGAGTGAGCGTCGAGGCCGGATTCACAGCGCGCGAGGTCATCGACCTCGCACAGCGAACAGACCTGAGCTTCGCACGCTACCACCGCCCGCCGCTCTGGTATCGCTTCACGCTCGCGGGCGAGCGCCCGGGAAGCTGGGGCGCGGACGAGCCCGGGAGGCCCGCGAGTGGGCCGCGATGAGTGAGTCAAATGCCAAACGCGGGAGGCTCGTTCGAGTCGCGATCATCGGCGCTGGTCCGGCCGGATGCACGCTCGCGTGGCGGCTCGCGCGAGCTGGCGGGCGCGTCACGATCATCGAGAAGAGCTCGTTCCCGCGCGTCAAGGTCTGCGGCGAGTTTGTCAGCCCCGCCGCGACCGACATTCTTGAGCAGATGATCAGGCCGCCGCGCCTGATCGAGCTCGGTGCGCATCGCGTGAGTGAGATGTCGGTCGAGATGCGCAGCGCGGCGGGCCGCGAGCGCCGCGTCTCGTTCCCGATGCCGCGCAGCGCGTGGGCGCTGAGCCGCGCATCGCTGGACGATGAGCTGGTCGCGCTCGCAAGGACCGAGGGGGCACAGATCCTGCAGCCGGCGGCGGTGCGAGAAGTGTCGTACGCGAGCGATGGTGTCGTGATCCGGCTCATGGACGGCGACTTGATCGATGCGGATCTCATCGTCCACGCCGACGGCTCAGGTCGGCACGATCCCGCGGGCCCGACGCCGATGCGTGAGGGATTCGTCGGGCTCAAGTGCCATCTGCGCGTGCCGCAGGACGTGCAGGGTTCGGTCATTCGCGGCGTCACGATCCGCGCGTGCGCGGGCGCGTATGTCGGGACGATCAGCGTCGAGCGCGGCCTCGCGACGTGTGCGCTCGTCGCGCGATCATCGCTGGTGCGCCAGCACGGCGGCGATCAGGACGGGATGCTCGCCTCGCTCTGGCCCGCGTTCAACCCCGCCTGGCGCGAGGGCGCGTGGCACTCGTGCGGCGTCGCGAGATCGAAGTACATCACGCCCGGCCACCCACGATCACTCCGCATCGGCAACGCCGCCGGCGCGGTGGACCCCATCGGCGGCGAAGGAATCGGCCTCGCACTCTGGAGCGCGTGGACACTTGCGGACGTTCTGACAACCTCTCCCACAACGTCAATTGATCGCGGCTGCGTGATCGACGAGCGGCAGCTCGCTGCGGCGAAGTCGCGCTTTGCGACGCGGTACCGATCGCGCCTGCGGACGCGTTTGCCGGTGTGCGCCGCCGCGTCGTGGGCGCTCGTGCGACCGCGATTGATCGGCGCGGTGTGGCCGGTGGTGTCGCGGCCAGGATTGGCGATGGGTCCTTGGTATCGGTTGAGTGGGAAGCCGAGGTAGGTTGAGACGTTTTAGGGTCATGCAAAAACAAAGACCCCCACGCTGCGCGCGGGGCTCTGGTGTTGGTGTGGTTTGAGCTTGCCTTGTTTGCGTTAGCCTCTTGGGCCGCGGAGGCGGGGGCCGTCGCTGCCGTCTTCACCGCCGAGGAAGCCCTGGTAGTTTCGCATGAGCAGATTGGCCTCGACGCGCTGGAGGAAGTCCATCGTGACCGAGACGACAATGAGCAGGCCCGTGCCGCCCAGGAACTGCGTCACGATCGGGTCGACGCCGAAGGCGATGTTCACGATCGTGGGCAGGATGGCGACGACGCAGAGGAACGCGGCACCGACGAATGTGATGCGCGTGACAACGGTCTCGAGGTACTCGGCGGTGCGGGGGCCGGGGCGCAGGCCGGGGATGAAGGAGCCGTGCTCCTTGAGCTGCTTGCTCATCTCCTCGGGGTTGAACTGGATCGTGATCCAGAAGAACGAGAAGAAGTAGATCATCGCCATGTACATCATCATGTACATGAACGCGCCGTAGCTGAAGTTACGCTCGAAGAAGAGGCTGAACGTGCCGAGCCAGGAGAGGTCGTTGCCCGGGATCACCGTGATCTGCTTGAGCTGAGCGAAGATCACCGCGGGGAAGATCATCAGCGAGCTGGCGAAGATGATTGGCATGACGCCGCCGTGGTTGACGCGCAGCGGGAGATAGCTCTTCTGACCGCCGTAGACCTTGCGGCCGCGCGTGTGCTTGGCCTGCTGGATCGGGATTCGGCGCTGGGCGATCGTCATGAGGACCGCGCCAGCGACGACGGTAACGAACATGGCGACCAGGCTTATCAGCCCCATCCAGCCAAGGCGTCCCTGCTCGCCGGGCTCGAAGGAGTTGTAGACCGTGTTGATTGCGCCGGGCATGCTCGAGAGAATGCCCGCCATGATGATCATCGAGGCGCCGCTGCCGATGCCGTGCTT
>JBBQGR010000446.1:0-2471 GCA_038323185.1 Phycisphaerales bacterium
GCGATGCTGACGAGCGCCTCGGCGATCGCGAGGCGGACCGCCCAGCGATCGATGGGGGTAGAGACGAGCGCGCGGACGTCTGCGGAGTTGCCGCGGGCCGCGAGTGCGCGAACGGCCTCGACGCGGAGCGTGTTCGGCTGGGTCGTGTTGCTCGCGAGGCGGCGGAGGACCTCGCTTGCCACGGGGCCGCTCATGGTGCTGAGTGTCCGCGCGGCTTGCACGCGGGCAAAGAGCGTTGGCGCATCGGCAAGCTGCGCGAGCGCGTCCGACTCATCCTGCGTGATCATGAACTGCGCGAGAACGCTGCGGCCGTGATCGATCGCGACGAACCGCGGCTTCTGGCTCAGAGCGAACGACTTGGTCGCGGAGCGGCCACGAACCTCGATGGACTCGATGACGCTTGCGCCGGCGACATCGGTGGCGATGAAGAGGGGCAGCACAAACTCGAAGGCGGGATTGTCGCCATCGATTGCCTGGGTCTGCTCGACCGTAGCGGTCAGCGTGGATGTGGCGTCGTCCCAGGCGGTCGCGATGTTCAGGCGCGGGATTCCGGGTCGCGTCGTCCACTGCGAGAAGAACTGCTCGAGCGACTCGCCGCTGCGTGCTTCAAGCACCTTGCGGAAGTCGGGCGTCTCGACGGTGGCGTTCTTGTGAAGGTCGATGTACTCGGCGAGGGAAGCAAAGAAGACCTGATCGCCGAGCTTGGTGCGCAGCATGTGGAGCGTACTCGAACCTTTGGAGTAGGGATTGGCCGCGCGGCGGAAGGTGTCCCAGGGGCTTGTGTAGACCTTGCTGGCCATGCCGACGCTCGCGGGCGCCGTGCCCGAGTCGGCGCCGACGACAGAGTCGAACTGCCTGAGCACCTCGGTCTCGTATCCCTCGCGACCGTCGCGATGCTCGAACCAGATCGCCTGCATGTACGTCGCGAAGCCCTCGTTGAGCCAGATGTGCTCCCAGGAGCTGGTGGTGATGAGGTCGCCGAACCACTGGTGCGCAAGCTCGTGCGCGATGAGGCTGTCGAGGTCGTTGTCTTCGAGGTCGTCCTTGGCGATGAGCGCGGTGTCGTACATTGTCGTGGCGCTGGTGTTCTCCATGCCGCCAGCGAGGAAATTATGCACGACGAGCTGGGCGTAGCGGTCCCATGGGTAGGGCTCGCTCAGGCGCTGCTCAAAGAGCCGGACCATCTGTGCCGTGCGGCCATAGGTTCCAGCGACGTCGGCGGCGCGCCCGCGTGGGACATACACGGGCATCGGGAGCGCGGCGTTGTCGGTGACGTCCACGATGTCGAACTTTCCAACCACGAGCGTCACGAGGTACGGGACGTGGCTCTTGTTCTGCAACCAGTGGAAGGTCTCAAAGGGCCGCAGATCGGGAATGCCGCCCGGCGCCGGGGCGGGCATCTCGCGGATCACCTTGGTCTGCTCAACAAGGCGTCCGTTGCTGCTGACGATGAAGCTCGACGGGACCGTCACGACAAGCTCGGTCGTGAGGCGGTCGTTGGGGAAGTCATGAATGGGGAACCAGTAGCGGTTGCTCTCGGGCTGACCCTGCGTGTGGAGCTGCGCCGGCCGCCCCGGCCACTCGGGAGTTTCGGGTGTCCAGTGCAGTCCCATCTGCGGCTCTGTGACTTCGAACGAGGTGGTGAGGGTGAGCTCTTCGCCGGGCTCGAGCGCGGGATCGAGCGTGACGCGGAGCTTCTGGCCATCGTGCGCGAAGGACGCGCTGCCTCTGGAGGCGACGACGCTGATGATGTTCATGGCGACGGCGTTGAGCGTGATTTCCGAGACCGGCTTGGCGAGGGCGCGCAGCGAGAGGTTCTGCTTTGCGGCGAATCGCGGTACGTTCATGTCCTCGATCGTGATGCCCAGGCGCATGTGCAGGAAGTCGGCCGCTGGACTCGGCGGAAAGTTGCGCAGATCGCGCCCGGTAGCCTCATCAAAGCCCGCGACCGGCGCGGCGATGAGGATTGCTTGCAGCTTGTGCTCCATGCACCCTTCGTGTCCATCGTCCAGCATCGAGAAGGCGAGTCCGCACGAGGCCGTGATCGCCAACGCGAAACTCGCGACATGCGCCACATGCGCGACATGCGCGACATGCACGGCATGCCCGACACGAAGTTGACGCACGATGGGGCCAGGCTCACGCTTGTGCATTTTCAAGAACTCCGATCAGTGTCGTGACGGTTCGCTGTCAGTGTGCTGAGACCAACAAGTTCGTGGTGCGGTTGCTCGCATTGGCCACAGTGCCGGGGAGGGTGGAAGGGTGGAAGGGGTGTTTAGGGTGATGCTGGCTCGCCTCCACCTTCTGGCTCTGGCTTCTTGGCTCGCGGCAGTGGCGTTCGCTTGGTGACGGCCGCGAGGCAGGTGATGTCGGGGTCGATACGAACATCGGTGGGGCGTGCCGGAAGTGCAAGAGTGACGCGGCCGGTTCGCTCGCTAAACTCCAGCACGGTCCTGGCCTGACCGCCCCCT
>JBBQGR010000447.1:0-2467 GCA_038323185.1 Phycisphaerales bacterium
GATCGCCCTTGCCTTCGCGGGTGCGATGCCAGCAAAGTCAAGAAGGTTGTCCCCTTCCAGCAGTTCGCCCTCGCCGATGACTGGATCGCCAAAGCCGACGTCCAGACGAAACCGCGTGAACTCGCGGCCGTCAACGAGGGCGAGCACTTTGAACATGCCGCCGCCGCCGGGTGCGCCCTTGATCTTCTTCTCTTCTGGCTCGATGTGAAACTCGAAGAAATCTGCGAGATCAATGGCTGCGGCGTCCTGGAGCTCTTCGTGTATCACTTCGCTCTGACTCTCTCCACGGTGCCCCGCCTTTGGGCGGATCACAGCGAGATCAATGTCCCGAGTCGTTCGCGCCTTTGGGCGGAACCGAAGTTCCATGGAGTATCCACCCTTGAGCAGCCATGGCGGATTCTCTTCGTGAAAGAGCCGCGCCAGGAGCCGCTCGATGGCGAGCTTGTCCCGAAGACTTGCGATGGAGACGTTTCGCTTTTCCGCGGCTTTTCTGAGGTGTGCGCTCAGCGCGGCGAGGAATGCGGCGGCGTTGGCATATGTCTTCGCCATTATCGTGCCGCCTTCTTCGTTCTCGACTCTCGACGAGGAGTGAGATCCATCAGCAGCTGCTTGAGCTGGGCTCGCCGAATCATGCCACGATCAAACGCCGTCTGAATCGACTTGAGGAATTGCTCCTGAGGCATGGACGGATCCGAGGAGAGGTCTTCAAGCGTCCGCCGCGGCGTGGTGACTCGAAAACTTGACATCGACTTTGAGTGATTGGGAGCAAGCAGCCCTTTGTGCAGGCGGCACCCGCGCGGGGCTCGTTTGCGAAAACTTGTGGGAACCGTAAGGTGCGTGTCGCTGGTGATCAGCTCGCCCAGGTCATACAGGCGGAGGGCGGTCTGGTGCGAGACCACTGCCTGGGGCTGATCATCGTGGCCCCGGCTCCAGAGCGAGAGACGGATCAGGTCGTCATGTTCTGAGATCGGCATCCCCGGAATCCGGTAGAGGCCGTGCCCAACGCGCTCGAAGTTTCCAGCTTTCACGTGGTGGGCCAGATGAGAGGCCGCGTAGCCAGCTTCTCGTGCTTGCTTGGCCGTGAAGTAGCCGCCTTGAGCTGCGGCGCGAGTGGTCAGTGTTCGAATTGCTGCTTTTTGGCTTCTGTATGTCATGCATAAACCTTCAAATTATTTGAATGTTTATGCGCTATCGGCAGCCTCGTCAAGCCCCTTCGGCATGATCGCGGATTCAGTAAACCAGGCACATGCGGCTCAGCATTGCGATGGGTCGTGCCGTTCGCCAGCGACTTGGGCTGGCCGTGGCGCGATTGCGTGAACTGATTCGGTCCGGTGGTTACACGGGTGGTCGATGCGAGTTCGGATTGGGGATTCGTCGACGCGGGCAATAGGGGCTTGCGAAGAGGAAGGTTGGGAAGCGACACGCGGGACGCCTGCCCCACGTGGTTGAGCAGGTCGAAATAGGGAAGCAGGACCCGCCGCGGAGCTGCGGGCAACCCGGGGCAGTCCGTCCGAAGCCCCTTACGGCACGACCTTGACCATGCTGATCTGCTCGACGAGGAGCTCGTAGAGGAGCGCGATGTCGGTGTCGCCGAGGCGCACGCAGCCCATGGACTTTTCGGAGCCGATGCTCTCGGGCTCGATGGTGCCGTGGAGGCCGTAGCCGGTGATGATGGCGCTGTCGCCCAAGCCCTGCCAGCCGAGCCAGAACTCGCCGATTGGGTTCTTTGGGTCGTTGGCGCTGAACTTGGTGCCGTCGCGCGGGTTGACCCAATGCGGGTTCACGAGCTTGCTGTTCTGGCGGATGACGAACGTGCCCAGCGGCGTGCTGTTGCCAGCGCCGAGGCCCACGCGGAAGGAGCGGATGTACTGCCAGCGCTCGGGCTCATCGGGCGAGCCCTGGAAAAGGTCAAGGCGGTAGTCGCCCTTGTGGACGACGGCGTGGAAGGGGCCGCGAATCAGCTTGAGCTTCTGGCCAACCTTGAGGGCGCTGGGGTTGCTGATGCGATTGGTGCGCTGGATGAGGCGCCAGTCGGTGCCGAGCTCGCGGCGCCTGGCGATGCGCACGAGGCTGTCGCCGCTGGCGACGGTGTAGGCCTCGACCATCAGGTCACCCGCAGCGATCCGCGGCGAGAAGACCAGATCCTCGCTGATAGCGCTCATCTTGTCGCGCAGCGTGGACTGGTCGGCTCGGGTGATGTCGGGGCTCACGTACGCGCGGCTGTAGAGCACGCGGGCCTGTACAGGGTTGCTGGCGGACATCGCCCGGTCGCCCTCTTCGATGAGTGAACGAACCGAGGCCGAGGAGCCAGTGGGGGGGAGTGCGCCGGTGGGCTGGGGCTGTGTTCCACCCGCGCCGCCAGTGCCGCCGGCGGAAGCCGGGCTGCCGGGGATGCTGGAGCCTGGTGCGTTGGTGGATGGTGTTGGGGTGAGGTCCGAGCGCGTGACGTCAACGCCAGCGGGACGTC
>JBBQGR010000448.1:0-2465 GCA_038323185.1 Phycisphaerales bacterium
GGCGAGCGGTCGCGTTCAGGATCGTTGAGCTCAACTGGGCTCGGGCCGCGATGTGGTGGAACGTGCCTTCAACTCCTGCGCAGCGCGTCGGACGGATCCTCTCTGTCCTTGTCGTCGTTGTGAGCGGGATCGGGGCGGTCGTGCTCGCTGGAATCAACCTGCACCACCGCCGCGGCGACCGCACCGGCGCCTTCCGCCTCGCGATCGTGATGGCGGGGATTGCGCTGCTGGCGCACCTGATGCAGGCCGACCACCACCGCGATCTTGAGAGCGAGATCTGGCTCTTCGCGAACGCGGGGATCGAATCCATGCGAGCGGGCATTTGGTTCTGGCTTCTGTATGTCGCGCTGGAGCCGTATGTCCGCCGCCTGTGGCCAGAGACGCTCATCTCCTGGTCGCGACTGATGGCAGGCCGCGTTCGCGACCCGCTCGTCGGGCAGCATGTCGTGGTTGGGTGTCTCCTCGGCACGGCGTGCGTCGTGCTGCTCTACGTCGAGGTGCTCCTGCCGGGCTGGGTTGGTTCTGCGCCCGCACAGCCGCACGTCTCACCGCGATTTGGGGTGAACGCACTTCAGGGCGGCACGGCTCCCGCGGGCGTTGCGCTGGAGATGGTCGCGGCCGCCGTGGAGTACGGCATGGCCACCATGATGCTGCTCGTGCTCGTCCGGTTCCTCGCGAGGCGTGAGTGGATCGCCGCTTCCACGTTCGGCTTCCTCCAGACCGCCGTGTGGACGCTGACGACGGGGCACTCGCCGCTGTCGTGGGGCGTGTACGGACTGATGTCGGTGATTGCCGCGATCGCGGTGGTTCGGTTTGGGCTCCTGACGCTGGTGGTCGGAGCGCTGTGCTATGGGCTCCTCTCGGGCTTCCCGGTTGTGATGGATGTGTCGCGCTGGTACACGCCCATCACGATCTTTGCGATCGCGACGGTGGTGGTCCCATTTGTGCTCGCGATGCTGACGGCGACCGGTGCCGTGCGACCGCGCGAGGCCAGCGGCGACTTTGAACTGCAAGACTCGGTGTCGCGATAGCACAGGGCGGGCGGAAAGAGAGAAGGAGGAGTCGGTGGAGATCGTGCCGATGTGGCGTGGGCTTGGCCCTGCTAACCTTCGTCATGTCCCTCGGATTTGATCTCCCCGCCGCGCTCTCGCCGCTGATGCAGTCTCTCTCTGAGGGATTGGCTGAGGTTGAGCGCGTCTTTGATGCCCAGCTCTCCAGCGATCTGCCCCCGGTGGCGCGGCTGGTGGTGCATGTCGAGCGATACCGAGGCAAGATGCTCCGGCCGACGCTCACGATCCTCAGCGGCATGGCGGCGCGGCCCGATGCGCCCGTGGGCGACAAGCACTTCGCCGCCGGCGCGGTCGTCGAGATGATCCACATGGCCACCCTCGTGCACGACGACGTGCTCGACGAGGCCGACACTCGCCGGCGCGGGCTGACCGTGAACCGGCTCCATGGCAACGAGGCCGCCGTCATCCTGGGCGACTACATGATCGCCGCGGCGTACCACCTCTGTTCGTCGCGCGTGGGTGAAGAGGCCGCCATCGCCGTCGGCAAGGCCTCGATGGTCGTCGCCTCGGGCGAACTCCTGCAACTGCACCACCGCGACGACTTCTCCTTGGATGAGCCGACGTACCGCGAGATCGTGGCACGCAAGACCGGCGAGCTGATCGCGGCGTCGGCGTGGCTCGGCGCCTGGTGCTCTGGTGCAGATCCCGCAACCGCGCTCGCGCTGCGAGAGTTCGCGATGGACCTGGGCGTGGCGTTCCAGATCCAGGACGACCTTCTGGACCTGACCGGCGAGGCGGACGTCGTCGGCAAGCCTGTCGCGAAGGACCTCGAAAAGGGTAAACTGACGCTGCCGCTGATCCATCACCTCGCGAGCGCAGGGCACGAGGAGCGAAGGCGCTTGATCGCGATGCTGACCGAGGCCGCGAGCGGCGACGACGCCGCGATTGCACGAGTGCGAGGCTCGGTCCGCGGCACGCTCGAAGCGTCGGGCTCGGTCGAGCACGCACGAAAGACGGCCCGAGCCCTCGTCGAGCGCGCCAAAGACCGGATCGCAACGCTTCCCGACTCGGGCGCGGCGACGATGCTCCGGGCGATGGCCGACGCGGTCGTGACGCGCTCGTATTGAGCCTGCGTCGACCTTTGGACAGACGAGATTGCTGTCACGCAAGAATTTGTGCAATTGAGTTGAAGTCTCAACTACATTATCCTACCGTTCAGGAGCCGATCACCGGACATCGGCGTTCGACGGAAGGTCGTGAAGCAGTGCGGACCATCCTCGCTGCCGCGGCGTTGAAAGCAGGGGTGCCAGTTGGCACGAACGTTCGATCAAAGTCAGTCCCGACACGGCTTCTCGCTCATCGAGTTGCTGGTGGTCATCGCGATTGTCGCCTTGCTGGTGGCGGTCCTCATCCCATCGCTGGGCAAGGCCCGCCAAGCCGCCAAGGCCACGCGCG